>CACBHZ010000001.1 GCA_902539195.1 uncultured Pelagibacteraceae bacterium
CTCCAGCAACTTCTTTTTCACACTTAGACGCAACGACTGTACTTTCAAGACAAATTGCTGAATTAGGTATTTACCCAGCTGTTGACCCTTTGGACTCTACTTCTAGAATTTTAGATCCAAGAGTTGTTGGTGATGAACACTATCGAGTAGCAAGATCTGTTCAGAAAATTTTACAAACATACAAATCTTTGCAGGATATTATTGCAATTCTAGGAATGGATGAGCTATCAGAGGATGATAAACTTACCGTTGCAAGAGCTAGAAAGATTCAAAGATTTTTATCACAACCTTTCTTTGTAGCTGAAGTATTTACAGGATCTCCAGGTAAACTAGTAGATTTAGAGTCAACAATTAAAGGGTTTGATGCAATATGCAGAGGAGAATATGACCATCTGCCTGAAGCTGCTTTTTATATGGTTGGCACAATAGAAGAAGCAATAGAAAAAGCTGAAAAAATGGCAAAAGATGCAGCTGCTTAATGAGCAATCATTTTAATATAGATATTGTAAATCCAGAACAATCTTTTCTTTCTAAAGACAATGTATTTGAAGTTGTAATTCCTGCTGTAGAAGGAGAGATTGGTATTCTTAAAGACCATATTCCAATTATCTCTTTTTTAAAACCAGGTATAATTAGAGTATTCTCTGAGTCTGAGGAACAAAGTTTTTATGTTGAAGATGGTATTGTCGAATTTAAAGACAATACATTATCTGTATTAACTAGTTCAATTTTTGATTTAAAGGATGCTGATAAAAATTTTGTATCTGAATCGATAAGCAGCGCTGAAGCAGAATTATCAAAAGATAATATCGACGATCAAAAAAGATTTCTTTTAAATCACAAAGTCGAAGTTCTAAAATCTATAAGTATTAATTAACTACTTTTTCTAGTTCTTTTTGAATTTCTTGGTAAACATGAAGTTTAAAATCTACAACTTTAGTTGTTAAATCTTTAATATCTATCCATTTCCAATCTAAAAATTCAGGATGTTTAGTTTTAATGTTAATTTCATTTTCCTCTCCATTAAACTTTACAATAAACCATTTTTGCTTTTGGCCTTTATATTTTCCTTTCCAAATAATTCCTAAGAGGCGATCAGGAAGATCGTAAGTTGTGTATTTGCTTATTTCTTTAATTAGCTTTACTGACTTTATGCTTGTTTCCTCTTCAAGTTCCCTCAACGCTGCATCAAAATAATTTTCACCCTCATCAATACCGCCTTGAGGCATTTGCCAAAAATCAGCAGGATTATCAATTCTTTTTGCAACAAATAACTTGTTTTCTTTATTTAAGACTGCGATACCAACACCATTTCTTAATGGAAGTTTTTGAAATTTTTCTTTCATTCTTAACCATTTAATAATTTAAGAGCAAATTCCAACTGGTTATCAGTATCTGTATTTATTCTAAATTCATCTGAACCTTCGGCAATAACTATATCTGGATTTACACCTACTCTTGAAATTGATTTACCTGATGGGAGATAATATTTAGAAACAGTAAGTCTTATGGCACCTTCATTATCTAAAGGAATAATTGACTGAACTGACCCTTTTCCATATGTACTCTCTCCTACTAATATTGCTCTTTTGTGATCTTGTAGTGCTCCTGCAACAATTTCAGATGCTGATGCAGACCCATAATTAATCAAAATAAGCATTGTTTCTCCATCAATAATATCTCCTTTTTTTGCAAACCATTTTCTATTTTCATACTTTCTTTTACTTTTTGTTGAAACTATTTCTCCATTTTCTAAAAAATAATCTGAAATCTTTATTGCTTGAGATAACAATCCACCAGGATTATTTCTTAAATCTAATATGTAATTTTTAATTTTCTTATTTTTCTTAAATTCTTTAATTTTATTTTTTATTTGTTTACTACTATTTTCATTGAATGATGTTAATCTTATATAAGCTGTCTGATCATCTTTTATTTCAGACTTTACAGATGCAACTTGTATAATTTCTCTTGTAATTGTAAATATAAGTGCTTTTCTTTCTCCCCTTCTTCTAACAGTAATTTCGATATCAGATCCAACTGGGCCTCTCATTAATTCTACAGCTTCAGAAAGAGTTTTTCCTTGAACTTGAACATCATCAATTTTAACAATATAGTCTCCAGCTTTAACGCCAACCTCCTCAGCTGGTGAGTTATCAATTGGAGAAATTACTTTTACGACACCAGCCTCCATACTGACTTCAATGCCCAATCCTCCAAATTCTCCGCTAGTCTCAGTTTGCATATTTTTAAACGAGTCCGGAGACATATATGCTGAATAGGGATCCAAAGATTGCAAAACACCGTTTATAGCAGCATCCATTGCTTCACTCTGATTTACTTCATCAACATATTCTTTATTAATTTTATCTAAGACTTCGCTGAATAAATCGATTTTTTTGTAAATATCGTTTTCATTACTAAAAATTGGGTTTGTAAATATGAAAAAAAATAAAGAAGCTATTAGGTATATTTTTTTCATATGATCAGTTTTTCTTTAGGAATTAATTCTGACCACATTTTTTCTAATTCGTAAAATTTTCTTTTTTCAGGATTAAAAATATGAACTATTAAGTCTATTCCATCTACAAGCTTCCAATCATTGCTATCTTTTCCTTCAATCTTACAATTATTCACACCATTAATTTTTAATTTTTCAAAAACTTGTTCAGATAAAGCTTGAATATGTCTTGATGATGTACCACTAGCTATAATCATGAAGTCCGCAACTGATGATTTTCCTTCGAGATCTATTGAAACTATGTCTAAGGCTTTATTAATATCAAGCGTTTTGATTATTTCATCTTTAAGAGCTGATATTTTTTCCATTAATTAAATAAAGAGTATCAAATTTTTCTTAATTGAGAAGATGAAATATTGACTTTATTAAACTTTATAAATTCAACTGATTTTTTATTATATTTCTTAAATGATTTAGATTTAAAAGCCTTTGATTTGTATCCATTTCGATCAAATACCAATATTTTGCACATTTTTGTTATTGAATTGTACCCTTTCCATTTATGAAAATTTATTAGGTTATCGGCCCCCATTAAAAAAAATATTTCTGAATGTTTAAATTTTTTTTTTAAATATTTAATTAAATCTACTGTACGATTAGATTTTATTATTTCTTCAAAACATTTAACTTTTATAAATTTATTATTTTTATTAATTTTTTTTGCATAAGCTGTTCTTTTATATAGATCATTTGGATTATTTTTTTTAAATGGATTTTGTTTTGTTATAGCCCATATAACTTGGCTCAAATCATAATTTTTTTTTGCTAATTTAGAAATTCTTACATGACCAACATGTGCTGGATCAAACGATCCACCGAGTACACCAATTTTTTTATTTTCTAATTTGCCCTGTACCATAAACTTCATATTTATAACTTACTAATTGATTTAGACCGACAGGACCTCTTGGTGGCAAGGTGTTTGTTGAAATTCCAACCTCTCCACCAAAACCAAATTCTCCTCCGTCAGCAAATTGTGTTGATGAATTTTGAATAGCAATAGAGCTTTTTACATTCTTAATAAAGAATTTTGCTGTGTTTTTGTTTTTGGTTACTATTGCATCTGTATGCATAGTTCCATATTTGTTGATATGGGCAACTGCTTCTTTGACATTATTCACTAATTTAACTGAAATAATCGGTGAAAGATGTTCTTTTGACCAAGTATTATTATTTGCAGGATATGTTTTGCCTTTAAATAAATTACTTATTTTTTTATCAGCTAAAATTTTACAACCGCTTTTAGCTAGTGAATTTAAAATTAAATTCACTGATTTCGATTTACTTTTATGTATTAAGAGAGTTTCAGTTGCACCACATATACTAGTATTTCTCAACTTAGCATTTAATACTATTTTGTTTGCCATATTATCTTCTGCCTCTTTATCAATATATGTATGACAAATTCCTTCCAAATGACCAATAACTGGAACCTTTGAAAGTTGTTTAACTTTTTTTACTAAATTTTTTCCGCCTCGTGGTATTACAACATCAATGGAGTTTTCCATTTTTGATAATAAATAATCGACGAGTTTTCTGCTCTTGTTATTTATAAACTGGACATAATTTTCGTTTACTTTATTTTTTTTTAGAGCTTTCCTAAATAAATTTACTAAAATTTTATTACTATTGTAGGCTTCGGAACCACCTCTTAATATAACAGCATTTCCAGATTTAAAACATAGTGCTGATACATCCGAAGTAACATTGGGTCTACTTTCAAATATTACGCCTATAACTCCTATTGGTATTGTAACTCTTCTAATTTCAAGTCCATTTGGCCTTTTCCATTTGGAAGTTACTTGATCTATAGGATCTTTAAAAGAAGTAATAGTTTTAACAGAGTCAATTATACTTTTTAATTTATTATTACTAAGAGTGAGTCTTTGAATTAAGTTTTCTTTTAATTTTTTTCCTCTTGCATAAAAAATATCTTTCTTATTTTCGCTAATAATTTTATTCTTATTAATCTCAATTAATTTTACAAAATCTTTTAAAACTTTATTCTTTTTTTTTGGACTAATACTTGAATTCAAAGCTTTTCTAGAATTCAATCCAATTTTTTTAAGTAGTTTACTCATTAAATTTTAACCATATCATCTTTATGTATAACCTCAGACTTTGTAACATAGCCTAAAAGATTACTAATTTTGTTAGAATGTTCTCCTTTTATTTTGGATATCTCATCAGATGTAAAACTGCTCAACCCTCTTGCAAATTCTTTGTTATTTTTATCCAAAATTCTAACATGATCACCTTTAACAAATTTTCCTGAAACTTTTCTAATACCTGCAGCTAATAAACTTTTTCCATTTTTTAAAGCATTTAAAGCACCATCATCTATAATAATTTCTCCTTTTGGAGATATAGAGCTAATTATCCATTTTTTTCTTGCATCTAATTTAGATACTTTTGGCAAAAACCATGTCCCAGAATTATGTTCCAGTATATTTTTAATTGGTCTTTTAATTAAACCATTTGCAATAGCCATATAGCAACCCGAGACTTGACATACTTTTGCAGCATCAATTTTCGTTTTCATTCCACCAGTACCATACTCACTTGTGCTTTTACTTGAAAAATTTTCAATTTTAGAATCAATATTTTTTATTTCTTTAATCAATTTAGCATTTTTATGAATTTTTGGGTTTTTAGAATACAATCCATCAACATCAGACAATAATATTAAACAATCTGCACCTGATATTTGTGCAACTCTTGATGCTAATCTGTCATTATCTCCGTATTTAATTTCAGAAGTTGCAATACTATCATTTTCATTAACAACAGGCACAAAATTAAGCTCAAATAAGTTTTCGAAAGTTCTTTTAGCATTTATAGCTCTTCTTCTTTGTTCAGTATCTTCTAAAGTAATTAAAATTTGAGAAATATTTATTTTATTTGAGCTAAATGTCTTTTTAAAAAGATTCATTAATTCTATTTGTCCAATTGATGCAACAGCTTGGCTTTTATCAAGCTTTAAAGTTTTTTTATTTAATTGTAATTTTTTACACCCTAAAGCAATTGCTCCAGAACTCACTATAACAATGTTTTTTTTAAGTTTTTGTAACTCTTTAATATCTTTAGCAAATTCCAAAAGCCATTTTTCTCTAATAATTTTATTGTCATTTATTAATAAAGATGAACCTATTTTTATTACTACAGTTTTGGAGTCCTTAAGATACATAGTTTACCAACTTTGACTTTATATCTGATACTGATTTTTTATCCATTGTTGACATTAAAAAGATATTTTTTTTTAATTTATTCTTGAGTTTTTTTATCTTGTCTTTTTTTTCCTCTTCATCAATTAAGTCAGTTTTATTTAAAACTACTATTTCTTTTTTTTTAACTAAATCTTTACTGTATTTTGATAATTCTTTTCTGACTTGATTGTAAGAAATAAATAAATCATCTTCAGTTATATCTATTAAATGCAGCAAAGTTTTGCACCTTTCTATATGTTTTAAAAACTTTATTCCAAGACCAGTTCCAGTATGAGCACCCTCAATTAAGCCAGGTATATCTGCTAAAGTAACTTCTTTGTCATCATAACTAGCAACACCAAGATTTGGATTAATTGTAGTAAATTTATAGTTTGCTATTTTTGGATTTGCACTTGTCATTGATGCAAGCAAGCTGGATTTCCCAGCATTGGGCAATCCTATGATACCGATATCAGCAATTGTTTTTAGTTGAAGCCAAATCCAAAATTCCTCTCCTTGACCCCCTTTTGTAAATTTCTTTGGGGCTCTATTGGTTGAGGACTTAAATCTTGTATTTCCAAATCCTCCTTTACCTCCGCTTGCTACTAAAAATTCCTCTTTCTGACTTTTAAAGTCATAAATAAGTGTTTTATTATCTTCTTCAAATACTTGTGTTCCTAAAGGTACTTTTAAATATAAATCTTCGCCACCTTTCCCAGTTTTGTTTTTTCCGCTGCCATCTTTTCCTCTTTCAGCTTTGAAGTGTTGTTGATACCTGTAATCAATCAAAGTATTAAGATTTCTTTCACTAATAAGAATTACAGATCCTCCTTTCCCTCCATCGCCGCCATCAGGGCCACCAAACTCTACAAATTTTTCCCTACGAAAACTTGGAGATCCCGACCCTCCGTTGCCAGCTTTTACATATATCTTAACTTGATCTAGAAATTTCATATAACAACTATGTGAGTGTTGTATCTATTAATTGGGCTTTACAGAAACGTAAGTTCTATCAGATTTTGATTTTTTAAACTCTACTTTACCTTTAACAACTGAAAATATCGAATGGTCTTTACCCATGCCAACATTTTCTCCAGGAAATATTTTAGTTCCCCTTTGTCTTACAATAATGTTGCCAGGCAAAACCATCTCGCCACCATATTTTTTCACACCAAGTCTACGACCTGCACTATCTCTTCCGTTTCTTGACGATCCACCTGCTTTTTTCGTTGCCATAAATTACTTTTTATTTAGCTGCTTCCTTAGTTTCAACTGTTTTTTTTGATGGTATTTCTTTTCTTTTTTCTGCTTCAGAAATAACTTTACCATCTTTTGAATAGATTTTACTTATTCTTACCATTGTAAATTTTTGTCTATGACCATTTTTTCTTCTCGAATTTTGCCTTCTCCTTTTTTTAAAAATAAGAACTGTTCTGTTTTTTCCATTTTTTATTAATTCAGCTTCAACTTTAGCTCCACTAATTGTCGGTTCTCCTAACTCTAAATTTTTATCATCTCCATAAGCTAGTATTTCATTAAACTCTATTTTTGAATTTTCTTTTGAATCTTCGAGCTTTTCAACTTTGAGAATCTCTCCAGCTTTCACTTTATACTGTTTACCACCTGTTTGAATTACCGCGAATGACATAGTTAGCCCTAATTTTTATAGTCAGCAATATAGTCTGGGTTGCATCATAGTCAAGGTTAATAACTTAGAAATTATCCTTTAAATCCCTCAATTTTTTGAAATTTTCTAGATCGTTTGACTTAAGAAAAATGTTACAATTAAGTTCCTCACCAATCGTTGATGGCATACTAGTTTTACCTTGTTTAATTTTTTCTTTAATTTCTTTAATTTTGTTTAGTAATTCATTGTTATTGGAATCTTGTGCTAAACAAAATTCAGAATTCTTTAAAGTATATTCATGTCCACAATAAATTTTTGTATCTTTATCTAAATTTTTTAAAACTTGTAGTGAGTTGTACATTTGCTCATAACTCCCTTCAAAAATTCTTCCACATCCCATAGAGAATAAAGTATCTCCTGTAAAAATTAACTTATTTTTAAAAAAATGAAAACAGATATGACCTAATGTATGGCCAGGGACATGATATATTTTTGCTTCAAAAATATCTTTCTTCCAAATTTCACCATCACTTAAGCAAATATCAATTTGAGGTATTCTATTTTTATCTCCAATATAACCTATTACTTCTGCATTAAATTTTTTTTTTAATTCTTCATTCCCGCCAACATGGTCATGATGATGATGTGTATTTAATATATATTTTAAATTTAATTTATTTTTCTGTAAATAATTTATAATTGGATCTGCTTCACCAGGATCAACAACACAACAATTTCTATTAGCTTCATTAATTAAAATGTAAGAAAAATTATCTTCCAGACACTTAATAATTTCTACTTTCATTTAACTTTCTATTAAAAATATACCTAAATGAGAGTCAAGATTTTTATAATTTAAATTTGATTTATTTATTTCTGAAATTCGACTTTTTTTTAAAGCGATAGACTTAAATATTTTAATATTCTTACTACTGCAAAAATTATAAAAATCTTTAATTGTACACATATGTAAATTTGGTGTATTGTACCATTCATGAGGTAAATTTTCTGTTACAGGCATTGTGCCTTTAAACAATAATTGTAGTCTAACTCTCCAGTAACCAAAATTAGGTATAGTAACAATTACTTTTTTTCCTACTTTTAGTAATTCATTAATTACTAATTCAGGATTAAGAAAAGCTTGTAATGTTTGGCTTAAAATAACGTAATCAAAAGACGATTTAGGAAATTGTTTTAAATCGCTTTCAGCATTCCCCTCAATTACAGTTAATCCTTTTGATAAACAATTTTGAACTTTTTCTTTAGAGATTTCTAGTCCACGAATATCTTTAGTTTTGTTTTCTTGTAAAAATTTCATCAAGTCTCCATTGCCACAACCGACATCTAGAACTCTAGTATTTTCCTCTATCAAATTAGATATAATGTTAAATTCTTCTTTCATTTATAACTTTGTAGGTTGAATTAATATAATCGCCAAGTGTCTTTAGGAAACTTGGAACATCGAGCAAAAATGAGTCATGCCCTTTATCAGATTCTATTTCTACAAATCCGACATCTGCACCAATAGAATTTAGTGCTATAACTATTTCTCTATTCTCCGATGTTGGATACAACCAATCTGATGTAAATGATATTACAAAAAATTTTGTTTTAGTTTCTTTGAATGCACCAGATAAGTTTCCTTTGTACTGTTTGGATAAGTCAAAATAATCCATTGCACGAGTTATATATAAATAACTATTAGCATCAAATCTATCAACAAACACAGATCCTTGGTATCTAAGATAACTCTCAATTTGAAAATCTGCCTCAAATCCATATCTCAGGCTATCCCTATCTTGCAATTTTCTTCCAAATTTTTCCTGCAATCCTTTTTCAGAAAGATAAGTAATATGTGCTGCCATTCTTGCTACCGCTAACCCTTTGTCAGGATTTAATTTGTAATTACTATAAAATCCATTTTCCCACTTACTGTCAGCCATAATTGCCTGTCTTCCTAATTCATTAAACGCTATGTTTTGTGCCGAGTGACTAGATGTGCAAGCAATCGGTATTGCAAGTTTTGCTTTATCTGGAAAATTGGCAACAAATTGAAGTACTTGCATTCCACCCATTGAACCACCTACTACAGCAAAAAGTTTTTCAATTTCTAAATATTTAATTAGCTCATGTTGAGCGTTAACCATGTCGTTAATAGTTATAATTGGAAAATCAGTTCCTATTTGTTTACCAGTGGACTCATTTATTGTGCTAGGTCCGTAAGATCCCATGCAGCCTCCAATTACGTTTGCACAAATCACAAAAAATTTATTTGTATCAATTGGCTTATTTTCTCCAACAACATAACTCCACCAACCATCTTTATTAGTTATTGGGTTTTTTCCAGAAACATATTGATCTCCAGTCAAAGCATGGAAAACTAATATTGCATTACTTTTTTCACTGTTTAATTTCCCATATGTCTCATATGCTATTGGAAAGTTATTAATTTCCTTACCACAATCCAATTTAAGGGGATTTGATATAATTATTTTTTTTGTATCAATATTCTTATTCATAATAATTGTACTGATTGAATTGTGAGAAAAAAAACATTTTAGCGGTTTTTTTATAGCGCTCGCAATTCAGTATAAATCAGCGCATGCAGCTTTTACTTCAAAGGAATTTATATGTCAAATATTGCTCAATTAATTATTGTTTTATCTAGTTAAAAGACTATTTATAGTGAAATATTTACTATGACATTGCTAAGATTTAAAAACATAAAATTACAGAGTTACAAACCAGGAAAATCCTTATTGGCTGGTAATAAAAATATTATTAAGTTATCTGCAAATGAATCTGCTTTAGGTGTCAGTAAAAATGTCGAAAAAATTGTTAAGTCTAAATTTGATATATCAAAATATCCAGACAGTAAATTTTCGGAATTAACACAAAAAATATCAAAGAAGTATGGTTGTGATAAATCCAAGATAATTTGTGGCTCTGGTTCTGACGAAGTAATTCAAATGCTTTGTCAATTGTTCCTTAGAGAAAATGATGAAGTTGTTGTTCCTCAGTACAGTTTCCTCATGTATAGGATATACTCCAAAATCGTTGGGGCAAATGTAAAATTAGCTAAAGAAATTAATTTTAAAGTTTCAGTTAAAGAAATTCTTAAAAAGACATCAAAAAAAACAAAAATTGTTTTTATTGCAAATCCAAATAATCCAACAGGCACTTATTTAACAAAAAAAGAGCTATTAGACTTAAGGAGAAGATTAAATAAAAATATTTTATTGGTTGTTGATGATGCATATTTTGAATATATGAAGAATAAAGATTACAAATCTGGAATTGAGTTATTTAAAAACTTTAAAAATGTATTTATTTTAAGAACATTTTCAAAAATCTATGGTCTAGCTTCGTTAAGGATAGGCTGGGGATACGGTGATAAATCTATAATTAAAGAATTATATAAAATTAAACCACCTTTTAACGTAAATAAATTTGCTCAAATTTGTGCTGTTGAATCACTTAAAGATGATAAATTTGTTAAAAAGTCAGTAATACATAATCTTAAATGGTGCAAAAAAATTAAAAATGAGATGTTAAAATATAATATTGGCACAAACAAAATATCTGGAAATTTCTTTTTGTTAGATTTCAAAAAAGCAAAATTTACCGCAGACACAACTTTAAAAAAATTACAGAAATATGGAATTATACTAAGAGAAATGAATTCATATGGCATAAAAAATTGTCTAAGACTTACAATTGGTAGCACAAAAGAAAACCAAATATTCCTTAAAAGAATGAATACTATTTTTAAAAATGTTTAATAATATTCTTATTATTGGTTGCGGATTAATAGGCTCATCAATATTAAAGGCTTCAATACAAAAAAAAATTTCTAAAAATTTTTTTGTATTTGAAAAGTCTAAAAAATATAGATCTATTATTAAAAAATTTAACAAAAAAATTAAATTTTTAACAAGGTTAGATAAAAATTTAAATAAAATTGATCTTGTGATTTTAAGCACTCCTATGAGTGAATATCCTAAATTTTTTTCGTCATTAAATAAAAATCTCAATCATAATTCAATTATAATTGACGTTGGTTCAACAAAAAAAAATCTAATTTCTTTAAAAAAAAAAAAATTATCAAAAAATCTTGATTGGGTGATGAGTCATCCTATCTCAGGATCCGAAGTTAGTGGGCCCAAATATGGTAATGCTAATTTGTTCAAAAACAAGTGGTGCATAATAATAAAAGATAAAAATGTTCTAAAACAAAAAAAAGTAGAGAGATTTTGGAAATCTTTAGGATCTAAAATAATTATTATGAACCCCGATGATCATGATAAAATTTTTTCAGTCACTAGCCATCTACCTCACTTGATTGCTTACAATTTAATAAAAACTGCTCAGGATTTTCAGAAAAAAAAGAATAAAAATTTGATTAAATTTAGTGCAGGTGGATTAAGAGATTTCTCAAGAATTGCTGCTTCCAACGAAATAATGTGGAGAGACATATTTTTCGAGAATAAAACTAATATGATTGAAGCAATAAATCTTTTTATGAAAAATTTAAAAGATTTTAAGAAGAATATAAGTAAGAAAGAAAATTCAAAGATAATAAAAAAATTAATCAATTCGAAAGTAGTAAGAAAACAAATAATTTCTCAAAAACAAGATATTTCTAAACCTGATTTTGGTCGAGAGTAATTCAGATCCTTGTTACTTTCTTTACATCTAATTTCGCCGTTTCTTTAATTAGTTTTATCGTTTTTTTAATTGGCATTATGATCACTCTTTTTTTTGGACCATAAGCGTGGATAAGATCATTTGTATTGATGCATATAGCAACATGTCCTTTCCAAAAAATAATATCACCTTTTTTAAATTTTTTTTTGTATTCCACACCTTTTTTTAATTTAACTTGATCAATCGTGTCTCTTGGAAAAAAATTATTATTAAATTTATAAAATATTTGCAATAGAGCCGAACAATCAATTCCTTCGAATGTTTTTCCACCCCATTTATATTTACAATTTAGAAAACTTTTAAATATCTTTACAAAATCAGAATTTTTTTTTTGGATTGGAAATATGTCTTTTGATCTTAGCCATTTATCTTTCTTATACATAATGAAATTTTGATTCTTTTTTAAAATTTGTATTTTGCTCGAAAATGGTAAAAATTTTTTTGATTTCTTTTTTTTATTACCTAAATAAATTCTAGCTTTTAAAATTCCAACTTTGTGAGTTGGATTGAATTTTTCGTAGCTATCAATTTTTTTTATAAAGCCTGAATATTTGTCATATGAAGTCTTTATTTTAAAATAATTATTTTTTTTACTAATTATTTTAAAACTCTCACCGTAGATAAGTTGAGAGCTAACATTAGAGTTCTTCTTTGGTTCCTCTAATATATCGACAAAAGGCTCTTTTAAAAAAAAACTATTTTGCACCAATTTTAATTTTATTCCTTATAAACCATAAACAAATTAAGGATGGGATGACCATTAAAGTAGTAATTATAAAAAAGGTTCCCCAGTCTCCATTTAGCCAATCAACTAAAGCACCCGATGAAGAAGCAAGTGTCGTTCTTCCTGCAGTTCCAATTGAAGCTAGAAGTGCATACTGTGTAGCGGTATAAGTCCTATCCACTAAAAGAGAGATAAAGGCTACGAAAGCAACAGTTGCAAATGCTGCAGATATATCATCAGCGATAACCGCTAAAGCAAACAACCATTCAGATTTTCCTGACCACGCGAGAGCAGCAAATAATAAATTTGTTGCTGCCATAAATCCACCAGCAACAAACATTGTTTTTATTGTGCCAGCTCTCATAGCAAATATTCCACCTAATAATGTAAATACAACTGTCGTTATCCAGCCTAGAGTTTTAGAGTATATCGCTATTTCACCTTTTGAAAATCCTACCTCTTTATAAAAAACTATGGACATTCTTCCAAGAAAGGCTTCTCCAATTTTAAAAAGAAAGACAAAACCAAGGATTCCAACTGCAATTGAGAAACCATTTTTTTTGAAGAAACTAATTATTGGACCTCCTATTGTACCAGTAATATAAGCAACAAATTTTGTTATTACATTATTTGATCCAAGTTTTGATTGTATTATTTCGTCTGTTTCTTTTTGTTTGTTTTGCCTATCTGATGTTATAGGCTCGTGTATAAACATTAAACCTATATTCATCAGGATTACTACAACGCCAAGAACTAAAAAAGTAGTTTGCCAGTAATCTTCAATTCCAATGTTTTGAAAAAATTCGGCAGTAAACAATGCTATAACACCACCCAACTTATATCCGGTCCACCATCCAACTACAGCCATAGCAGCACCGGCTGCCATAGATTTTCCTTCATCAGCATTAATTTGTTCGATTCTCAACGCATCAACTGTAATATCTTGTGTAGCCGAAGCAATTGCTATAACTAATCCAACACTAATTAGTAACGCCAAATTTTCTGTAGGGTTAATAAAACTCCAAACAATTAAACTAAATAAAATTATAATTTGCATAAGGACAATCCAGCCTCGTCGATGCCCTAATCTTTTTGTTAAAAATGGAATTTGTATTCTATCAATTATTGGTGCCCACAAATAATTAAAGGCGTACACCCCAAATATTAAACCTGCCCATCCAATAGTTGATCTACTTAAACCTTCTTCTTTTAGCCAAAGGCTTAAACTGCTGGCAATTAAAACCCAAGGAAATCCACTAATTGCACCAAGAAGTAATATTCTTAGCATTCGAATATCCTTGTAAACTAAAATAGATTCTGACCAGGTTTGTTTTTTTTCAAACATTAATATTTTCTCCAAAAAGATGGAATAAATAATACTAGAATTGCAAATAATTCCAACCTTCCAAGTATCATTGCAGCACTGAGAACCCATTTAGAAAAATCAGACAGGCTTGAAAAACTTCCGTTTGGACCAATAATATCACCTAAACCTGGACCAACATTTGAAATTGACGTGGCAGCTGCTGAAATTGCAGTAATAAAATTTAATCCATCAAGCGATAAAAGCGCAGACACAACAAAAAATATTAATATATAAAGAAATATAAAAGAAATAATTGAGTCCATAAATTTTTTATCCACATTATTATTTTGATATTTAATTTTGAAAATTCCTCGAGGGTAAATTATTTTTTTCAGCTGGTTTGATATGAATTGATACAAAATTTGAACTCTAAAAATCTTTATTCCGCAAGTTGTAGAGCCTGCACAGCCTCCAATGAACATTAAAATTATGAAGTATACTAGTGGAAATTGACCCCAATTACTAAAATTTTCTGTAGCATACCCTGTTCCAGTTAAAATAGAAATTATATTAAAGCTAACAGACAAAAAACTTATCTCAGTTAAGCTTTTATTTATAACGGATAAATAAAAAAACATTAAAAGAATTGAAATAATAACCAAAATTATAAAAGTTTTTATTTGTGTGTCTTTGAAAAATACTTTCTTATCTCCAGCCAAGTATTTGATGTAACTAATAAAAGGTATACTTCCAAGAATAATAAATATTATTGCATTAATTTCTATTAACGAGCTGTTAAAATAACCTATAGATTCATTATAATTTGCAAAACCTCCAGTCGCTATTGTTGTCATAGCATGCACGATGCTATCAAAAAAACTCATCCCAAATATAAAATAAAAAAAAGCACAAGTTAAAGTTAATAAGGAATATATAGACAATAATCTCAAAGAAACTTCTTTAGTTTTAGGAAAAATTTTTTCAGAAGTATCATTAGATGAAATATTGAAAAGTTGCATACCCCCTATATTCATTAAAGGCATTAAAGTGATTGCCATTACGATAATTCCAATACCACCAAACCACTGTAACATTCCTCTCCAAAGTAATATCGCTTTAGACGTTTCATTTAGATTCGTGATAATTGTAGATCCTGTTGTTGTAATGCCAGACATGCTCTCAAAAAATGCATCTGTAAAACTCAAATCCGTACTAGAAAAAATTAAAGGTAAAGAACCAAATATAGCAATACTTAACCACGAAAGTGCTGTGAGCAAAAAAGCTTGAGGTAAACTTATCTTTTTATCGTGATCATAATTAGAAATGAAAAATAAAAATCCAAAAACAATAGTAACAATCATTGATCCGATAAATCCTGCATCAATTTGATCAAATATTAATTGAACCAAAATAGGTACAATCATTGAAAGACCTAAAATAATTTGCAAAACCCCTAATGTAAAAAAGACAGTTTTATAATTGGACATTTTGAATGGACATTATTTTATGGTAAATAAATTTCAACTCTATATGAATTATTAAAAAGGCTGATATTAAGGATATTTAAGTAGTTGTGATAGACAAAACAAATTTTGACAAAACAAACGCCTGGCCATTTGTTGAGGCTAAAAAGCTATTAAGAGAGAGAAAATCGAACATAGAGAAAAAAAATAAAATAGTTTTACAAACTGGTTATGGTCCTAGTGGTCTACCACATATAGGTACATTTGGAGAAGTTGCAAGGACGACAATGATTGTCAACGCTCTTGATCATTTAACAGATATTCCAAAGGAAATTATTACATTTTCTGATGATATGGATGGTCTTAGAAAAGTACCTGAAAATGTTCCAAATCAAGAAAAGCTCAAAAATAATCTTCACAAACCTTTAACGGATGTCCCTGATCCATTTGAAAAGTTTAGTAGTTTTGGAGAGCATAATAATAATATGTTGAAACAATTTCTTGATAATTTTAAATTTAAATATTCATTTAAAAGTTCTACAGAACTCTACAAGTCTGGTTATTTTAATGACACCCTAAAATTAGTTCTAGAAAATTATGAAAAAATTATGGAAATAATTCTTCCAACTTTAGGCAAAGAAAGACAGAAAACCTATTCCCCCTTTTTACCAATATGCCCAGAAACTGGAAAAGTTCTTGAAATACCTGTTTTAGAAATTGATTCTAAATCTTCTAAAATCATATTTGATAATAATGGATCAAAATTGGAAAAAAGTATTTTAGATGGGAACTGCAAATTGCAATGGAAAGTTGATTGGGCAATGAGATGGTACGCTTTAGATGTTGATTTTGAAATGTATGGAAAGGATTTAATTGAGAGTGCAATTCTTTCAACTAAGATTATTAAAACATTAGGTAAATCTAATCCATCTGGTTTTGCGTATGAACTTTTTTTGGACGAAAAAGGTGAAAAAATATCTAAATCAAAAGGTAATGGAGTAACTATAGATGAATGGCTGAATTATGCATCTCCTCAAAGTCTATCTCTTTACATGTATCAAAATCCAAAAAGAGCAAAAAAATTGTACAGAGAAGTTGTTCCAAAAGCTGTTGATGAATATCTAGATTTTATAGAAAAAGGAAAAACTCAAAATGATTTACAGAAATTAATGAATCCAGTTTGGCATGTACATAATGGATCAATGCCAGAGGAAAATACAATTATGACTTTTTCAATGCTTTTAAATTTAGTTGAAACAAGTAATGCGGACAGCAAACAATTACTTTGGAAATTTGTAAAAAAATACAAGTCAGAAATTAATGAAAATGATCATCCAATTTTTGATAATTTAATTGAATATGCAATAAAATATTTCAATGATGTTATAAAAACAAAAAAAATTTACAAAACTCCAAATGAAAAAGAGAAAGTTGCACTGAAAGCATTAATTAAGTCTTTAGATAATTGTAATGATAAAATGGCTCCTGAAGATATTCAGACAAATATTTTTACCGTAGGAAAAGAAAATGGTTATAAAGAAAATTTAAGAGAATGGTTTAAGCTTATCTATGAGGTTGTATTTGGTGACGAAAATGGACCCAGAATGGGCTTCTTCATTAGTTTTTTTGGAGTAAATGAAACTAAAGAATTGATAAGAAAAAAGGTTGAAAATGTTTAATCTTATAAGACCTTTTATATTTAAATTTAGCCCTGAAGTTGCACACTCGCTAGCAATAAAGGCTTTAAAGTTAAATCAGATACCAGCTATAGATAAAACAACCAGAGTTACTATCCAAACTAAATTTTTAAACAAAACCTTAAATTCTCCTCTAGGTGTTGCTGCTGGATTTGATAAAAATGCAGAAGTTTACAATCCTCTATACAAACTAGGATTTGGTTTTGTTGAGGTAGGTACAATTACACCTAAACCACAAATAGGAAATCCGAAGCCAAGAGTGTTCAGATTGGAGGAAGATGAGGCTTTAATTAATAGACTTGGATTTAACAATATTGGATCAGAAGAAAGTAAAAAAAATATTGAAAATAATTCACCTAATGGATTACTTGGTATTAATATAGGACCTAATAAAGATACTGAAAACAGAGTTGAAGATTATTTAATTTGTTTCAGAAAATTTCATAATTTAGCAGACTATATTACAATTAATATCTCTTCTCCTAACACAGAAAATTTAAGAAACTTTCATAAAAATGAAGAGTTAGATAATCTTTTAAAATGCATAAATGAAGAAAAGAAAAATTTAAATTCAAATGTGCCAATAGCAGTCAAAGTATCTCCTGATATTGATGAAAAAAGTATTGATGAAATCTCAGAACTTTTTTTAAAATATAATGTTAAAATAGTTATAGTTTCAAATACGACAGATAGAAATAGAGAAAATATATCTAATATAAATAAATTAGAGAAAGGCGGTTTGTCTGGAAAACCACTTGAAAATATCTCTAATGAATTGATTAATAAATTTTTTAAATTAGTTGGAAAAAAAATCTTAATAATTGGAGTTGGAGGCGTTGACTCTGCCGATGGTGTTTTTAATAAAATTGTAAGCGGTGCAACTCTTGTGCAATTGTATACAGGTATGGTTTATAAAGGACCAACTATTGCTTCAAAGATTAATAAAGATCTCGACGAAATTGTAAAAAGAGAAGGTTTTAAAAATATTTCTGAAGCTATTGGAACAAAAAATTAATCTTGACTGGTATTCTTTAAGACCATATACATCTTAAAAATTTATGTCTAAAAAATGCGAACTTACTGGTAAAATCCCTCTAAAAGGCCATAATGTTAGTCACGCTAACAATAAAACTAAGAGAAGATTTCTTCCAAATTTAAAGAAAGTAAAATTTAAAAGCGAACTTTTAAAAAAATCTATGAGATTAACAGTTTCAAATGCAGGTGTTAGATCTGTAGATAAAAAAGGTAGCTTTGATAATTTCTTAAAATCTGCAAAATCAAGAGATTTATCGTTAAGATTAAAAAAGCTTAAAAAATCAATAATCGCAAAAACAGCATAATGAATAAAGTTTTCCTTACTCTCTCATTTTTAATGGGATTGGTTGTGCTGGCATCTAATTATTTAGTTCAATTTCCTATAAAATATTACGGTTTAGAGGAAATTTTAACTTACGGTGCTTTTAGTTATCCAATTGCATTTTTAATTACAGATTTAGCCAACAGATCCTTTGGAAAATTAGTAGCTAGAAAAATTGTCTATATAGGCTTCACAATTGGAATTTTGTTTACTTTAATATTTTCAACTAATTTTACTGATCTTATTTCTATCAGAATAGCAATTGGTTCAGGAACAGCTTTTATAATTGCTCAACTTTTAGATGTTCAGATATTTGATCAATTAAGACAAAAAAAGTGGTTTATAGCACCTTTAACATCTTCTTTGATAGGTTCAACTGTTGATACTTTTTTATTTTTCTCAATATCATTCTATGGAACGGGAATTCCTTGGTTAACTTTATCGTTAGGAGATCTTGCGGTAAAAATATTTGTAGCTCTTGTAATGTTGATACCTTTTAGATTATTACTCGGCACACTAAAAGCAGCATAACTAAATTTTAGGTTCTTGTTGGGTCATGCAATGTATTGCACCAAATCCCCATATCAATTTGCTACAGTCAACTGTTTCGATTTTTCTATTTCTAAAGTAATTTTTGAAAATTTTAATTGCAATATTGTCTTCTTTTACTTTGAATATTGGAAGAATTATTTTTTTATTACAAATATAAAAATTCATATAACTTGCAGGAACTCTAGTATTCTCAATATAAATTGGTGAAGGCATAGGAACTTTTATAATTTTGAATTTCTTTCCTTTCTCACATTTACTTTCTTTCAATATATTTAAATTCTTATTTAAGTTTTTGTAATTTATATCTTTTTTATTATTTTCAACCGCAGTCATAATCGTATTTCTTGAAACAAATCTTGATATGTCATCAACATGTCCATGCGTGTCATCGCCAGCAATTCCTTTTTTAAGCCATATAAAGTTTTTTATATTTAAGTATTTATTAAACATTTTTTCGTAGTCTTTTTTTTTAAAATTTTTATTTCTTTCTTGAATTTTGCTTAACAAACATTCTTCAGTTAATAAAATTGTACCTGAGCCATTTACATCAAATGCCCCTCCTTCCATGATTATTTTTCTAATTTTGCATTTTTTTTTGATTATTGGATCAATCTTTTTAAAATTAGCAATTTTACTAATACTATTATTGATTTTATTGTCATTTTTATAATTTTTATACTTTGACCATCCGTTAAAACCAAAATTTAGTATTACTTTTTTCTTTTCGACCTTGTTTGTTATAAATATGGGTCCAGAATCTCTTAACCATATTCTATCAGTTTTAATATAGTGGAAGTTGATATTTTTGATTTTATTAAGTTTTATTAATTTTTTTATATTTTTTATATTTTTGCTAACGATTAAGTTAATTTTTTGATTTTTTGAAATTTTTTTTATAATCTTTAAAATTACTTCAGGAATAAATTGATATAATCCAGGCCAATCATTTTTATTATAAGGCCAAGCAATCCAAACTGAATTTTGAGGCTCCCATTCAGCCGGCATTCTAAATCCATTAAAGTTTTCATTCATCTGCAGGATTTTTTAGTATGCCTTTATAAAAATCGATTCTTCTATCTCTTAAAAAAGGCCAATGCTCTCTGGCTGAATCAATTTTTTTATAGTTTATTTCACGAATTAAAATTTCTTCTTTTTTATTCCCAAGTTTTCCAATTATTTGCCCACTAGGATCTATGATCATTGAGTTTCCCCAGAATTCTATTTTCTTCTTACCTTTTTTTTCTGTTCCAACTCTATTTATAGCAACCACATAAGTACCATTTGCGATTGCGTGAGATTTTTGCATTGTTATCCAAGAGTCTAGTTGAGATTTTCCAAATTTTTTTTTCTCTCTAGGATGCCATCCAATAGCAGTAGGGTAAAAAATTATTTGTGCACCTTTAAGTGCAGTCAATCTTGCAGCTTCCGGAAACCATTGATCCCAACAAATTAAAGGTCCAATTTTACCAAATTTTGTTTTAACAGATTTAAAACCTAAATCTCCAGGAGTAAAATAAAATTTTTCATAATAACCAGGATCATCTGGTATATGCATTTTTCTATATTTCGATAAAATTTTACCTTTCTCGCTAATAACGATACTAGTATTATGATAGAAGCCATGTGTTTTTTTTTCAAATAATGAAATCATTAATACTATTTGTAAATCTTTGGCTAATTCACAAAATATTTTTGTAGTTCTGCCAGGTATTTTTTCCGCTAGCTTAAAGTTGGAATGACTTTCTGTTTGACAAAAATAATTTGATAAAAATAGTTCTGGTACACAAATTATTTTAGCTTTTTTTGATGCTGCTTTTTTTATATTTTTAATAGCTGAATTTATATTTTTTTGAATATTATCTGAAATTTTACTTTGAATAATTCCAATTTTTACTTTTTTGATCATCTATCAAAATATTTTGGAAAAGTTTTTTCTGTCTCTATTTTTCCATTCTCCAGTATGATAGGCGTCACTTGCTATTAATGGTAAAACACTGGTAGCTTCAGCAAATACCATTTGTTCTTTGGTAGTATCAACCTTACCCCATGAACTTGCTTCTTTTAATGTCGAACTACTGCAAGCTCCATCTCTTGAGTCAGCAACAGTAATTTGTATTGCATATTTGTGCATATCTACATTTTTTCCCAAAAGTTCAGCACAAATTACCGTGTCTTGTATAAAGTTTTTAGGAACTCCACCACCAATCATGAATAATCCCGACCCTTTAGATTTAATTTTAATCTCTGTTAATTCTCTAAATTCTCTAATTGAGTCTATTGTAATATGATTTTTTGGATTTCTCTCTTGATGCATGACTAATCCAAAACCTGCACTTGAGTCTGTAAATGCAGGACAGAATATAGGTACATCGTTATCAAAAGCTGTTTCAATTAAAGAACCTTTCTTTTTAGAATTAGTTTTTAGATATTTGCCAATCTCTTTAATAAATTCTCTTGATGTGTAAGACTTCGGTTCAAGTTTGTCTGCTATTTCTCCTATTGTTTTATCACAAACCTGGAGCTCCTCTTCATCGATGTAAGTATCATAAATCCTATCTATATAATTGTCTCTAAGTTCATTATCATTTTGATATTGTGATCCTTGGTAATGTTTAAATCCAAGCGCTTCAAAAAAATCCATATCTATTATAGATGCTCCAGTTGCTACAATTGCATCTACCATGTTGTATTTAACCATATCTCTATAAATATGCATACATCCAGCGGCAGAAGTAGACCCTGCAAGAGTTAAGAATATTGTACAATCTTTATCTTTAAGCATTTCATTATATATCTTGGATGCATTAGCAGTTTCTCTTGAAACAAAAGACATTTTTTCCATAGAAGATATAATTTTTCTAGAGTCAAAAGATGTAATATCAATATGTTCAACCTCTTTACTTAAAAAGTCTTTTTTTCTGTTATGATTAAGATTTTTTGTATCTGACATTATGCAACAAGAAACTCTTTATTTGTTTCTTTGTCATACATCGTCATTATTGGATCATCACATACTTCGTAAATACTATCAGAATAATATCCATTAAATTGAGTTCTAAATGTCAATCCGTATGCTCCTAATTGACCTAATTCAATGTAATCACCTTCTTTAATATTATTAGGTAGTATAAAAGGTCCCTTCATATAATCCATGCTATCACATGTTGGTCCATAAAAATCAAATGAAGTCAATTTTTTTGATATAATTCTTCCACTTGTAATTATCCTTGATGGATAAACTATATTAGGCACACCTGCATCAAATAAAGTTCCGTATGTTCCATCATTGATATATAGCTTTTGTTTTTTTCTTAAGTTTACTCTCACAATTGTCGAACCACTTTCTGCAACAATTGCTCGACCTGGCTCACATATAATTTCTGGTTTTTTTTCTAATTTTAATTTATTTAATGAATTTTTTATTTCCTCAAAATAAGAGTCTAATGATTGAGGAACTAAGTCAGGATAGATTGTTGGAAATCCTCCACCTATATTTATAACATCTGGAACTATTTTTGTTTTTTTTATTATATATTTAATTTCATTAATCCCTTTTGAATAGGATATTGGATGCATACATTGCGAACCCACATGAAAACTTAATCCTATTTTTTTTGCATACTGTTTTGTTAATCTATAAAGCCCTATTGCCTCAGAAGTTTGTGCGCCAAACTTTTTAGATAAATCTATTTCCGCGTGTTCATTAGAAACTGCAACTCTTACAAATAACTCTAAATCCTTAGCTTGATTAGTACTATTAAGAATTTTTATTAATTCATCTTTTGTATCTATTGAAAAAGTCTTAATATTATATTTGAAATATGCTTCGTTTATACTTTCCTTGCTTTTTACAGTATGCATGTAGGAGCATTTTGCATCTGGGCTGACACTTCTAATTGCCTCAACTTCTTTAATTGAAGCTATATCAAAATCATTAATTCCACTTTCCACGATAGTTTTTAATACTAATGGATGCGGGTTAGTTTTAACTGCATATAGTATTTTACCAGGAAATTTATTCTGAAAAAATTTAGAAGCTATGTTTATAGAATCTCTTCTAATACAATAAACAGGTTCTGTTGGTTTCAGTTGATTTACCAATTTATCAACTGATTTAAATTTTTGCATTTAAAGCTCCAAAAAAAATTTAACAAAAAAAACCGGCATAACTGCTATGCAAGTTTATATAAAACGAGCATTTATGCTGAAAATGAGCCAATGTAAAGTAAAAATGTACCCTTGAAATAATTTAGAATGTTTCCATATAAGGTCCATGCCAGAAGCAGAAGTATTAAAAAAAATAACAGAATTTGAGGATAAATCTCTACTTATAGTAGATGATGATAACCCTTTTAGAGAAAGACTAGCTCGAGCAATGGAGAAAAAGGGCTTTTCTGTTTCACAAGCAGAGGGTGTAAAAATTGGAATTGAGTCTGTGAAATCAAAAAAACCTGCTTTTGCAGTTGTTGACTTAAGACTAAACGATGGAAACGGACTAGAAGTTGTAAAAGAAATCCAGAAAAATAACTCAGAGAGCAGAATAGTGATGCTTACTGGTTATGGAAATATACCAACCGCAGTAGCAGCCATTAAAGAAGGTGCAATAGACTATTTAGCTAAACCAGCAGATGCAGATGACGTAGAAAAAGCACTTTTAGCTGATCCAAATAAAAAAGCTGCTCCACCAGAAAATCCAATGTCCGCTGATAGAGTTAAATGGGAACATATTCACAGAGTTTTTGAATTATGTAACAGAAATGTATCTGAGACTGCAAGAAGACTTAAAATGCATCGAAGAACACTTCAAAGAATTCTATCAAAAAGATCTCCAAGGTAATTCTAAATATATTTTCTAAGTTTAATAATTTTATTAACTAAAGCTGTTAGTAATAATATCTTAAATAATTCAGCATAAAGAAATGGGTAAACACCAAATTCTAATATTGGTTTATCCCAACCGATTAAATTTCCAAGCCACAAAATACCCAAAATATATATTACTGATGTTGAAATTATAATTTTTAAAAAATTTAATATATGGTTTTTATCGTATGTAAATATGCCTGCTATCAGACATGCAAATATAAAACCTATTAAATATCCCATTGTGGGACCAACAAAATAAGCTAATCCTATTCCTTTCTCTGGAGAGTTAGAAAATACTGGTAATCCCATTATTCCTTCTATCAAATAAAAAACTACCGAAAGTACCCCGACTTTATATCCAAAGGAAATTCCTAAAAACAAAACTATAAATGTTTGCATAGTCATAGGAACTGGATAAAAAGGTATTTTAATTTTTGCAGATATTGTCAATAAAATAGAACCTATTAATGCAAATATTGTGATTTTAATTATTTTATTATTAGAAATTGAATTTACTAATTCCATTAGCTTTAAATTACTATTTTAATAAAGTTTAATCCACTAATATTTATTAACAGGATGTTTTATTCTTACTATAATACTTCAATTTATTATAAATTAAATTATGGGTAAAATTAAAAAAACAGATCATTTCTATCTTATTGATGGGTCCGGATACATATTTAGAGCCTATTATGCATTACCACCATTAACACGAAAAAGTGATGGTTTGCCAGTAGGAGCGGTAAGTGGATTTTGTAACATGCTGTTTAAATTATTAGAGGACTCTAAATCTAGCGAAAATTTAGAAAAACCAACTCATTTTGCAGTAATCTTTGACTCTGCAAGAAAGAATTTTAGAAACGAAATATATTCAGATTACAAAGGAAATAGGTCTGATGCTCCCGATGATCTTATTCCACAATTCGATTATATTAGAAAGTCAGTATTAGCATTCAATTTACCCTCTATAGAAATGTTAAACTATGAGGCTGATGATTTGATAGCCACCTATGTAGAGCAAATATTAAAAGAAGGTGCCAAGGTTACAATTGTATCATCTGACAAAGATTTAATGCAACTTTTCAAAAAAAAGGTTCGTATATACGATCCAATGAAGAATAAATTTATATCTAATGATGATGTAATCAATAAATTTGGGGTTGGTCCGGATAAAGTAATTGATGTTCAATCACTAGCAGGGGATAGTACAGACAATGTGCCTGGCGTTCCAGGTATTGGTGTAAAAACAGCAGCAGAATTAATTAAGGAATATGGAAATTTAGAAAATCTTCTCAAAAACGCAAATAAAATAAAACAGAACAAAAGAAGAGAAACACTTTTAGAAAATAAAGATAAGGCTCTGGTAAGTAAAAAACTGGTCACATTAAAAAATGATGTTCCGGTGAAAGACAAATTAACTGACTTTGTTCTAAAAAAAGTAGACGTAGATAAGTTATACAATTTTTTGAGAGAAATGGAATTTAATAGGTTATTGAGTTCGGCAATTTCGACGTATGGTCAATCCAAATTTAGTGATGAAATAGAAGTCAAAAAAGAAACATCTAAAATATCAAAAGATAAATATGTTTTGATAAAAAATTTATCTGAAATAAAAGATTGGATGCAAGAAGCCGAAGAAGCTGGTGAATTTTCTATTGATACTGAAACAGACTCTCTTGATCCACATCAGGCAAATTTAGTTGGTATCTCAATTTCTAGCAAAATAGGTAAAGCTTGTTACATTCCAACAGGTCATATTGATAAAAATAATCTAAATGAAAAAGATGTTTTGAGAATTTTAAAACCATATTTAGAGGATAAAAGTTTAAAAAAAATTGGGCAGAATATTAAATTCGATTACATAATATTTCATAAAAGGGATATAGATATTCAAAGCATGGAAGATACAATGTTGATGTCATATGTTTTAGATGCCGGAAAAAATAGACATAACATGGACACCCTTTCAGATATTCATCTAGGTCACAAAACAATTAAATATAAAGATCTTGTTGGATCTGGAAAAAAAGAAATTAAATTCAGTCAAGTAGAGTTAAATATTGCAAAAGATTATGCGGCAGAAGATGCCGATATAACTTACCGTTTATATAAAATATTTCTGAAATCGCTTAAATCAGAAAAATTACTTAATATTTATGAAATTTTCGAAAAACCTTTAATTAAAATTTTAGCATCAATGGAAATTAATGGCATAAAATTGGATAATAATTTTCTTAAAAAATTATCTGTTAAGTTTGAAAAAAAACTTCAAGATTTAGAAAAACAAATTTTTAAAATTTCAAAAAAAAAATTTAATATTGCATCGACTAAACAGTTGGGTGAAATAATGTATAATGACCTCAAAATTGCGTCGCTAAAAAAGACTAAAAAAGGTAGTTTTGCAACTGGTGCAGCAGTTCTAGAGGATTTAGCTTACAAAGGGAATGAATTTCCTAAGTTGGTTTTAGAATGGAGGCAATCTAGTAAATTAAAAAATACGTATTCAGATTCTTTGCCAGAGCATTTAAATCCCAATACAAAAAGAGTGCATACATCTTTTTTGTTAGCAGCAACTACAACAGGTAGACTTGCATCCAGTGATCCAAATTTACAAAATATTCCTATTAAAACTGAGGAGGGCAAAGATATTCGTAAAGCCTTCATTTCAGAAAAAAATAAAAAACTTATATCAGCAGACTATAATCAGATCGAAATGAGAATTTTGGCTGATCTAGCTGATGTAAAAGAACTAAAAAAAGCTTTTAAAAATAATGAGGATATTCACTCATTAACCGCTAGCCAAGTTTTTGGTGCAGATATAAAAAAAATTGATGCTGATATGAGGAGAAAAGCGAAAGCTATTAATTTTGGAATAATTTATGGAATATCTCAATATGGTTTGGCTAAACAAATTGGCGTATCAAACAATGAAGCCGAAGAATTTCTAAATTCATATTTTATTAAATTTCCAGAAATTAAAGAATACATGAATAACACAATTAAATTCTGTAGAAAAAGTGGATATGTAAGAAATATTTTTGGTCGAAAAACTCATATTCCTGGAATCAATGACAAAAATTTTAATATTAGAAATTTTCAAGAAAGGGCAGCTATAAATGCACCCATCCAAGGATCTGCATCAGAAATAATGCGACTTGCCATGATTAGAATCAACGATGAGCTTGATACTAAGAAAACAAATGAATTTAATATGCTGCTTCAAATTCACGATGAATTGATTTTTGAGGTAATTGATAATGGTACTAAATCTGCTTCTAAAAAGATTAAAGATATTATGACAAGTGTGAAAGATAGTGATTTGCATTCATTTTCAATACCATTATCGGTAGATGTAAACATAGGTGATAACTGGGGAGAGCTTCATTAATAAACATTTAATTGCCCAATTTTAAACATTTTAGTATTTTTATAGTTAAACATGAAACAAACAATTGCCCTTGTTGATGATGATAGAAATATATTAACTAGTTTAAGTATTGCTTTAGAAAAAGAGGGTTTTAATATTCAAACTTATTTGGATGGAGAAAGTGCCTTAATAGGTTTGTCAAGAAATCCCCCAGACCTTGCAGTTATAGATATTAAAATGCCAAGAATGGATGGAGAAGAATTATTAAAAAAATTGAGAAAAAAAACATCTATGCCTGTTATATTTTTAACTTCAAAAGATGAAGAGGTGGATGAGCTTTTAGGATTAAAACTAGGAGCGGATGATTTTGTAAAAAAATCAGGTGGCTTTTCAACTAAAGTTCTTATTGAAAGAATTCGTGTCCAACTTAGAAAAAAAGATAATAATTTAGAGGATAATAGAAATATAATTTCACATGGAAAATTAAAACTTGATCCTTCACAGCTAGAGTGTGAATGGGATGGCAAGCAATTACCAGATAAATTAACAACAACAGAATTCTTAATTGTAAAGGAATTAGCAAAAAGACCTGGAATTATTAAAGAAAGATCTCAATTAATGGATGTTGCTTATAGAGAAGACACAGATATTGAAGATAGAACAATAGATAGTCACGTAAAAAGGATTAGAAAAAAGTTTAAAAAAGTAGATAATAACTTTTCAGCGATAGAAACCAGATATGGTAGTGGTTATCGTTGGAATGTTAAATAATGGCTACTTCAAAATCTAATAATCAATCTATTTTAAAAAAATTCTTAGTTATCAACTTTATTGTTTTTTTGGTGATAGGTGTATTAACTTTATTTTACCTTAACACGGTAAAACCCACACTCATTAAAAATAAAACTGCTTCGCATATAAAAATTATTGATAATACAACAGAAAATATTGATCGTTTAAAAATAAATTTCTCAACTGAAGATATTAGAGAGTTTCTGTTTTCCACTAAATTTTTATTTCAAAGTATAGATAGAGTACAGATATTTGATAGTGAATTTAATCTATTAGGAGATACCGACACATTAGACTTAGATCCAAATGCTTTCTCACGAAGTCTAAACATAATTGAAATGAGTGACTTGAATAATAAAAGTATTCAAAATAAGAATTTGGAAGAGAGTAATAAAAGCTTTGAAAGTAAAGAAATATTTGAAGATTTAAAAAAGTACTCATATTCATCAGATTATGGAAAACCGTTAACTTACTCTAAAGAAAACTATGATCAATTTTTATTAGTAACTGTTAAAAATGTAGTTAGTGAAAACAAAACAATGGGGTATTTAGCTATTACTGAAAATGCCAATGAAATAAAAGTTGCAATAGATGAAAGAAGAAATTTTATAATCAGAACTGCTTTGCTTGTCGCATTAGTAATTTTAATTTTTTCATATGTATTAAATAGATATTTCTTAAAACCAATTAAAAATTTGGTTCAATATACAAATATTATAAAAAACAAAAGTAAGGAAAAGACCAATATTGGAAATATAAAAAAAAGAAATGACGAATTGGGAAAATTATCAAATTCTCTTGATGAAATGACTAATGAATTAAACAAAAGAATTACTACAGCAGAAAATTATTCAACAGATCTTTTGCATGAAATCAGAAATCCTTTAGCATCTCTAAAAAGTGCCTCTGAGATAATTTCTGAAACAAATGATAAATCTCAAAGAAACAAATTAATTAATATAGTATCACATGACGTAGAGAGAATTGAAAGATTAATAACTGATTACTCTCAAATGCTAAGAGATGAGGCTGCAATTTCCTCTGAGAAAATGCAAAAATTAAATTTAAAAGAGATTGCTCAATCTGTTGTTGACGATTTTAACAGTATCTATGAAACAAAAAAATCGATTGGAATTAAATTGAAATCTAATGGAATTAAAAATTATAGTATCTTAGGGATAGAAAATAGAATTGAACAAATTATTGCAAACTTATTAGAAAACTCAATTTCTTTTAGTGAAAATAATCAAGAAATTACCGTTGAAATATCAAAAGATAAAAATGACAAAATTAAATTAGTTGTCGTTGATCAGGGATCTGGATTTAGTGAAAAGGATACAAATAAGATATTTAATAGATTTTATAGTAATAGACCTGAAAACTTTGGAGAACATTCGGGTTTGGGATTAAATATAGTCAAAAATTTAGTTGAAATTCATGGTGGTGAAATCAACGCATCTAATAATAAAGATAAAGGGGCAAGAATTGAAATAATTTTCCCAGAAGCATAAATCTTTGTTGATATATTAAGTGAAATTGTTAAAAGCCTCTTTCTATGGAAGATTTTAAAGTAAAAGATATATCCCAAGCGGAATTTGGAAGAAAAGAAATTTCACTGGCTGAAACTGAAATGCCAGGATTAATGGCTCTTAGAGAAGAATATAAGGGTAAAAAACCTTTAAATGGAGCTCGGATTGTTGGTTGTTTACACATGACAATACAAACAGCTGTCTTAATAGAAACTTTAGTTGATTTAGGAGCCGAAGTAAGATGGTCCTCATGTAATATTTTTTCGACACAAGACCATGCAGCAGCAGCAATTGCAAAAGCTGGCATTCCTGTATTTGCTTGGAAAGGCGAAACAGAAGAAGAATATTGGTGGTGTGTAAAGCAAACTATTGAAGGTAAAGATGGCTGGAAACCAAATATGATACTTGATGATGGTGGCGATCTTACAGCATTGATGCACAAAGATTATAAACAATTATTAAATGATGTTAAAGGTTTATCAGAAGAGACAACTACAGGAGTTTTAGCATTAAAAAAAATGGAAAGTGAAGGCAATTTACTTGTCCCAGCAATAAATGTTAATGACTCAGTAACAAAATCTAAGTTCGACAATTTATATGGTTGCAGAGAAAGTTTAGTTGATGGAATTAAAAGAGCTACTGACGTCATGATGTCAGGTAAGGTAGCTATTGTAGCTGGATTTGGAGATGTTGGAAAGGGAAGCGCTGCTTCTCTTCGTCAGAGCGGTGCAAGAGTTATGGTTACAGAAACAGACCCAATTTGTGCTCTCCAAGCTGCAATGGAAGGTTATGAAGTAGTTTTAATGGATGAGATGATAAAAGAAGCCGACATTGTTGTTACAGCAACAGGAAATAAAGATATTGTGACAGCTGACCATATGAGAGAAATGAAAGATAGAGCAATTCTATGCAATATTGGTCACTTTGATAATGAGATCCAAGTAGATGCTCTTAAAAATTATAAATGGGATGAAATAAAGCCACAAGTTCACGAAATTACATTGCCGGATGGAAAAAGAATTATTTTATTAGCAGAAGGTAGATTGGTTAATCTTGGATGTGCAACAGGACACCCAAGTTTTGTAATGAGCGCTTCTTTTACAAATCAAGTAACAGCTCAGATAGAATTATGGAATAACTCAGATAAATATGAGAAAAAAGTATATGTTTTACCTAAACATTTAGATGAGAAAGTAGCCAGACTTCATTTAGAAAAAGTTGGAGCTAAATTAACCAAATTATCAGATGATCAAGCAAAATATATAAGTGTAACACCAGAAGGACCTTATAAACCAGATGCCTATCGCTACTAAAAGTAGCAAAATAGATATTTCAAAAGAAATTATCACACAAAAAATTGCTGAAAAAATTGCAAGTAAAGTTAGCAAAAATACAACTTTGCTTTTTTATGGAAATATCGGAGTAGGTAAGACTACATTTATCAGGTATCTAATCAATTATCTTCAAATAAAAAATGGTTTAGAAAAAACAGAAATACCTAGTCCAACTTTTAATATTATAAATGAATATGAGATTAATTCTTTGATTGTTAGACATTTTGATCTTTACAGAATTAAAGATAAAAAAGAATTAAATAACTTAGGAATTAATGAAAACTCAGAAGATTATGCTAGATTAATTGAATGGCCTGAAATCTTGGGTCAAAATATAGAAAGTACTTTTACATTAAAATTTGAATATGATGAAAAGCTTGAAAATAGGTACTTAATTATATCTAATAATATTGATTTTAATTTTAATGAATTTGAAAAAATTTAAAAAACTATCAGGAGATGCATCATTTAGACAATTTTATAGAACAAATAATTCAATATTAGTTTATAGCAAAATTCAAAAGCGATCAAACCTGTTAAATTATGATGCAGTTAACAAAATATTGATTAAAAATAAAATATTAGCACCAGGTTTAATTAGTGAAAATTATAAAAAAAATTTTATAGAAATTGAGGATTTCGGCAATAAAAACATGTTGGATAAAATTAAATCCTCAAAAACTAAATTAAATGAATACAAAAGAATACTAAAAATTTTATATCAAATTCAAAAAATTAAAAATTATAAAACTCAAAATTTTCTTAAAAAAAAATTTAATTTATCAAACTATTCAAAAGCTAAAATACTTAAAGAGTCATACCTTTTTTTGAATTGGTACTTAGCAGCAAATAAATTAATTATTCAAAAAGAACATTTAAAAAAAAATTTCAAAAAAATAATAGATAATTTGTATTTAAATTTAAAAATCAAACACAAAGTGTTTGTACATAGAGATTTTCACGTCTCAAACATGATGTTTTATAAAAATAAAATCGCTTTAATAGATAGTCAAGATGCTGTATTGGGTAATCCAGCATATGATTTGGCCTCACTTATAGATGATGTAAGAATTAAAACTTCAAATAGTTTTAAGTCAAATATTTTAAAAGTATTTCTTAGTAAATTTAAGTATAAAAATGAATCTCAATTTATTAATGATTTTGAAATTTTATCTGTTCTAAGAAATCTAAAAATAATTGGTATATTCACAAGACTTGCAAAAAGAGATAAAAAAAGAAAATATCTAAAATTAATACCTTATGCGTGGAAATTAATCGATAATCGTATTAAAAATAATCCAAATTTCCATGATTTAAAAAATTTTCTACAAAAAAACCCAAGAATAAAAAAAATATGAAAATTAAAACAGCAATAATTTTATGTGCAGGATTTGGAAAAAGATTAATGCCATTGACTGAGAAAACACCAAAACCACTCTTAAAAATTAATGAGATTAGCTTATTAGAAAATACTATAAATTTGATAAAAGTATTAGAAATAAAATCTTTAAAAATTAATACTTTCTATTTAAGTGATAAAATAAAAGATTTCATTTTTTCAAATAATTTTGGTTTAGAAATTCAAATTATAGAAGATGGTAAAGAAATATTAGATACAGGGGGTGGTCTTTTAAATGTAGTAAATAATTCAGTTGAAACAGATTTTATAGTTTTCAATCCTGATACAATTTGGAACGCTGAATATGTAAATGAAATTAAGAAGATGGAAAATATATATTTTAAAAATAACTTAGAAAATATTTTAATGGTTGTAAAAAAAGATTTAAGTTTTGATAAAAGATTTAAAGGCGATTTTTCTATGGATGGCAACAATTTAAAAAAGAACAATGATAAAAATTATATTTATACAGGGTGTCAAATTATAAATAAAAAAATATTTAAAAATTTATCAAAAAAAATATTTTCAATGAATGAGATTTGGGATAACTACATTGAAAAGGAAAACTTGCATGGTTTCGAGAGTGGTATTGAGTTTCTTCATTTAACAGATAAAGATATTTACGAAAAACTTCTTCAAAAAGGTTAGAATTTAATTAAATCCTTAGATCTACTCTGATCTAGGTATTTAGCTTCTTTTATATTCTTTTTTTCAAATTTCAAAAGTAAAGGATTTCCTGTTGGTATTTCAAGTTTAGAAATTTCATTGTTATCAATTTTAAATAAATATTTTAATAGTGATCTAATAGAATTACCATGAGCAGATATAATTATATTATCCTGCAAATTTTTTTCTATGTTTTCAACAAAATAGGGCACAACTCTTTCATAAGTATCTTTGAGAGACTCTGTATCTGGAATTAGTTTACGGGGTATATCATTGTAAATACTTATATTTTTTGGATGATATGGACTATTTGTATTCAATGGGTTTGGTGGATTATCCCAAGATCTTCTGAATTTGTGAACTTCTTCTTCTCCTAATTTTTTTCTCATTTCATCTTTGTTTAATCCTGTCAGCGATCCGTAGTGCCTTTCATTTAATTGCCAGGCCTTAATAATATTATCTGGTTTTACTCTAATTGTATTTAAAATGAGTTTTAAAGTATCAATCGATCTTAGTTGATAAGAAGTATAAAAATGTTTGATTTCTAAATTTAATTTTTTTATTAACTCTCCTGCTTTGCAGGCTTCTAATTTTCCTTGTGGTGCAAGCTCAACGTCGACCCATCCTGTAAATTTGTTTTCTAAATTCCATTCGCTTTGACCATGCCTAACAAGTATTAAGTGACTCATTTACGATTTTGAATATAGATTAACTATGAATATCATAAAACAATTATTTTACTTATCTACTATTAATTTTTATTATTTTGTAATTCTACTATTTAATAATTTTCTAAAGATGATTTGAAATAAATGATATGTTTGGTAATATATATGATCTTATATCATTTTTAATTTTTGAAATAATATAATAGGGTAGAAAGCAATGAGTTCATTTGATGATAGAAAAAAAGGTTTTGAAAAAAAATTTGCTCATGATGAGGAAAAGCAATTCAAAATTAATGCAAGAAAAAATAAATATTTAGGAGAGTGGGCCTCACAAATTTTGGGATACGATGAGGAAAAAAAAAATCAATATGTTCAAGATGTAATTAAAGCAGATTTTGCCGAGGCAGGTGATGAAGATGTTTATAGAAAGCTTTATGAAGATTTAAAAGACAAAAATATATCAGAAGATCAAATTAGAAAAAAAATGCAAGAATGTAATGAAAAAGCAACTACTGAAGTTAGTTAGTTTTCTATTTTTATTTACATTTGTAGCAACAAATTACTTACTGTCAGAAACAATCCTAATTTCAGATAACGTTAAAATAATTGATGGTGATACAATCTTATTAGATAATAAAAAAATTCGTTTTTCAGGAATAGATGCACCAGAAACTAAATTTAAAGGAAAGCAACAGTTTTGCTTAAAAAATAAAAAAAAACTTAATTGTGGAAAAATTTCAAAAAATTCTCTTACAGAAAAAATTATAAATAAAAAATTAAAATGTTTAATCGAGCCCCAAAAAGACTATTTTGGAAGGTATTTAGGTGAGTGTTTTATCAATAATGAGAGTGTTTCAGCTTACATGGTAAGAAATGGATTAGCCTTTGATTATCCAAAATATTCAAAAAAAAAATATTCTAAAGATCAAATTTATGCAAAAAACAATAAGTTAGGTTTATGGAGTATGGAATTTGATTATCCATGGATATGGAGAAAAAATAATAGATAATTTATATTAAACTGTGATTCTTTTTAGAAAGTATTTTTTATTTTTTGGTCTATTATTTTTAACTGCTTGCTCATCGATACCACGAAATACAGCAGATGGCTGTTCAATATTTTCTGAGAGATATCTTTGGTATAAACACGCGAAAAAAACTGAAAAAAAGTGGGGAACACCAATCAACTTACAATTAGCAATAATAAAAATGGAATCTGATTTTGACTGGCTCGCTAAGCCTGCACGTCAAAAATTATTTAAAGTTATACCTTATAAAAGACCTTCTAGTTCATTTGGATACTCACAAGCTATTAAAGGTACTTGGAAACAATATAAAGATGAGACTGGAAATAAATATGCTTTAAGAACTAGATTTAAAGATAGTGTTGATTTTATTGGCTGGTATACAAACAAAACGGAAAAAATTTTAAAGGTTTCAAAAAAAGATGCTTTCAGACAATATATTGCTTATCATGAAGGCTGGGGAAATTATAAAAATTATAAAAACAATCAGAAAGTTATAGTATTGGCAAAAAAAGTAGAGGGTTATTCAAATAAATTCAAGAAGCAGCTTAATAAATGTAGTAAATCTTTGACTACTAGAAAATATATTATTTTTTAATCAATTGCTTTTCTAGCTCCAGATCTACTGCATCTATTCTCTTGGTATTTTTTGCTAGTGTTAAATACATAGTTGGCGTCACATATAATGTAAAGAATGTTGAAATAATCATTCCACCAAAGATTGTTGATCCAACTGCTAATCTAGACGCCTCACCTGCGCCTGGACCTATGTTACCTACTATAAGAGGCAACATTGCAATCATGGTGCTTAATGAAGTCATTATGATGGGTCTTATTCTTAATTTGCAAGCTTCCATCAATGCTTCCTCAATTTTTGCACCTGTAGTTCGAATTTGATTAGTATAGTCGACGATTAAAATACTATTTTTAGTGGATATACCGATTAATATAATCAAGGCGATTTGTGAAAATATATTTATCGAACTATTTAGAAATAAAATGAATACAAGACCTCCAAAAACTGCAAGAGGCACAGTCAATATTATAATAAAAGGATGGACAAACGAGTTAAAAGTAGCAGCCATTACTAAATATGCAGTTATTAATGCTAAAGCGAAAATAAGAAATATTTCGTTACTAGTCTCTTTTAGTTCTTCAGACTTACCTTTCCAAGTTATTTGATTTTGAGGAGCAACTCTCAACATTACGTCTTCTAAATATTTTATAGCTTCAGACAATGTGTATTCTTCAGATAAAGCTGCCGATATAGTTACTGCTCTTTGTCTATTATATCTAGGTAATGACTCAGCAGTTCCTTTCTCTTCAAATTCCACCAAACTTGCAACTGACACTAATTTTCCTGTAGTTTCAGATCTTACAAAAATCTTTGATAAGCCATCTTTATCTCTTCTATCTGCTAAATACTGCTGAAGAATAATGGGATATTCTCTTCCTTCTTTATTATATGTTGTAACCCTCTTTCCACCGTATAATGTTTCTAGTGTTCTGCCTATATTCTCTATTGAAACTCCTAAATCATTTGCTCTATTTTTGTTAGTAATTAATTTTACTTCAGGTTTATTTTTTGTGTAATCACTTTCAATTCTAAACATATTTCTATTTCTTCTTAGCTCTCTTAAAACTTGGCTTTGAATTTGTTCTAACTCTTCATAACTTGTCCCATAAATCACCATTTGAACAGGTTTATTGTAGCTAGAAACTCTTATAGATTGAGGTGATATAGGAAACGCAAACGTCTCAGGCACACTAACAACTTGTCCAATAGCTTCTCTTAAAACAACTTGTGTGCTCTTTTCTCTATTTTTCCATTCATCTAAAAGTGCTATTATAATAAAAGTATTATATGAAGTTGCGGACTTACCGAAACCAGGTACCCTCATAATTAATCTTTGGTAAGGGCTGTCTTCTGCTTGTAACAATTTTAATATTCTTCCCTCAATTATTTGGGCTTTTTCTTGTGTGTACTCGAATGAACTTCCTTCGTCTGTGGAACCTATAATTAAATAAGCTCCTCTATCTTCTAATGGTATCAATTCTTTTTTTGTGAAATTAAATAAATAAACTGAGGCTGCAATTAACAGAATTATAAATATCGAAATTGTTTTCTGTTTATTAATCCAAAATTTTAGGGTATCGGTATAAAATTCTGTAAAAGATTTAAATCCATTATTGAATTTTTTTACAAAAAAATTAATTTTTTCTTTTTTATTTAAAAATTTACTTCCCAACATTGGTGAAAGAGTTAAAGCTACAAACGAAGAAACAACAATTGAGAAAGATAGTGCTATTGCAGTTTCCTTAAACAAGGTACCAGCTATACCTTCAATAAAAATTAAAGGTAAAAAAACTGCAACTAAGATTAAAGTTGTAGCTATTATCGCAAATGTTATTTGTCTTGAGCCTTTATAAGCAGCTACAAGTGGCGTTTCTCCTTTTTCAATTCTTGTATAAATTGCATCTGTCATTATTACAGAATCATCAGTTATTATTCCAATTGCTAAAATAAAACTTAGGAGAACAAATATATTTATAGAAAGATCAAATATATATAAACCTAAAAACGAACCAATTAAACTTACTGGCAAAGCTACAGCTGGTACAATTACAGCTTTTAGGTTTCCTAAAAACAAGTAAATTATTACTACAACCAAAATAAAAGCAATAATTAAACTTTTATAAACTTCCTGTATTGCAGTTCCTACGTAAGTTGCTCTATTAAATGCTATTTCTAACTTTAAACCATCTGGTAAAGATTGATTTATAACGTTTATTTTCTCTTTGATTTGATTTGAAAGTTCGACAGTTGATGCTCCACTTTTTGCGTATATTCCAATCCCAACTGTTTTTAAATTAGCTGCATTTTTTCTTTGAGCTTTAAATAAAGTTTTCTCAGAAACTGGACCAAGCTCAACATTTGCAATATCAGAAAGGGTTGTGACTTTATCTTTGTTTTTCTTAAGAGGAAGCTGCTTGATTGTTTCAATGTTAGAGTAAGACTTATCAATATTAAGAGTTAAATCTTTGTTACTAGCTTCTAAAGTTCCAGCGGGGATGTTTATATTTTCATTTCTTAATGCTCTCTCGACTTCCTGAATAGTAAGATTATTGGCTGCTAATTTGATAGGATCTACCCAAACTCTAACGCTTAGTTCTCTTAATCCACCGACTAAAATTCTACCAACATTTGGTACGCTCGAAAAGGCATCTATAAGATATCTTTCTGCATAATCACCCAAATCCAAATCATTCCAAGTTGGTGACGATAGCGCAACCCACATTGTGGTAGTAAAACCTGCTGCTTGTTTCAAAATTTGAGGCGGGTTTGCTTGATCTGGTAAATTGTCCGCAACTCTTGATACTCTTTCTCTTATGTCATTTGCTGCATCATCTAAATCTATATCTGTATTAAAATAAATATTAATTCTACTTCTTCCATTAAGCGAATTAGAATCAATGTTCTTAATTCCTTCCGCTCCTCCTATAACATCTTCTATTTTTTGTGTTATTTCTTCGTCAACAATTTCAGCTGAAGCAGATTTATAATCAGTTTGTACCTGTACCACTGGAGGCTGAATGCCATCTGGTAATTCTCTAACAGGTAATTCCCAAAATACAAAAATTCCAAAAATAATTAGTATCATTGACATTACCCATGCAACGACAGGTCTTTTAATACTAACTTCAGTTATATACATGTATTAATTATTTTTTATTTTCTTGTTTTTCAGAGTCAGACTTTTTAAATATATTTAATTTTTGTAACCACGCAAACATACCATTCTTGTTTTCTTTAGTATCTTTTTTCTTTTTTCCACCCCAACCAGATTTGTTTTGATTAGCTACTTTAGCACCCTTTTTTATAGGTCTTATTTTTAAATTTGGTCTGACTTTTTTTGTGCCCTCAGCAACAACTTTGTCACCAACTTTTAGACCATTTAAAACTTCAACAAAACCAAGGTATCTATCGCCAGTATCAATATTTGTTTTTAATACTTTATTTTTTTCATCAACTTTATAGATAAATATATTATCACCTTCCACTATTGTGCTGGTATCCGGGATACTTAAGCTTTCTCTTGTATCATATTTTATTGAAATTTCTAAAAACGAGCCAGGCAAAATTTCACCAGATGTATTATCCATTTTTATCCTTGTTGGTAATGATCTAGTATCCTCACTAATTCGGCTAGCTAACGAGTCAACTTCACCTTTATAGGTTTTATCTTTGTATCCAGAAAATTTTATATCAACAGGTAAACCAACCTTAATAAATGGTACAAACATTTCAGGTATATCTACATCACAATAGATAATACTGGTATTTTCGAGATTAATTAAGATTGAAGATTTTGAAACTTCGATGTCTTCTGAAAATTCTCTTTTTCCAATTGTTCCATCAAACTGAGCAGTAATTTTTCTATTTTTAAGTTCTGCAATTACATCACCTTTTTTTACTTTTTGATTAAAGTTGATAGGTTTAAGTATTTCATACTTCTCAATTTTATAGGATTGTGTTTTAAATGGTCTTGCTGTTCCGTATGTGCTTATTAAATTTTCAAAAACTCTATTTTCAGCTGCAGTAACAATTATTCCTGGAGGTGGTCTTTTACTAAATTTCTTCTTAAAATGATTTCCAATCATTGTTCTACCAACAATCACTGTAGCTATAATTAAAAAGAAAATTATTATTATGCTTGTAATTTTTGTTGATCTTTTCATATTTTATATTTTACCATATTCAGCCCATGAACCATCATAAATGACTGGAAGATACTTATTATTTACTTGAGAATATGCAAGTGCCAAAACACATGCTGTGATCCCAGAACCGCACGAAAACACTACATTTACTGTGTCATTTAAAGATAAATCTCTAAAATAAGAAGAAATTTCAGATTTACTTTTAAAAGTAAAATCGTCATTGATAAGGGTTTTAAACGGTAAGCAAATTGAATTAGGTATTGAACCACTTCTTACATTTCTTCTTGGGTCTGGAGTTGTGCCATTAAAACGATCTTTGCTTCTCGCATCAACTAAATCAAATTTTTTTTTAATTATATTTTGGTCAATCTGATCTTTGCTCTTAACCATTCCATTATTTTCTTTTGCTTTATAGCTAGTTGTTTGAATAATTATATTATTAGTAGAAGTTATTCTTTTTTCTTTTTTCCATTTATTAAATCCTCCATCTAAAACATGTACTTTCTTTTTATCATGGCCAAAGTAAATTAAATTAAACCATACTCTACAAGCACTTAAAACATCAGAATTATCATAAATCACAATTTCGTCTTCGTTAGATATGCCCATAGATGATAGTATATTTTCCCACGAACTAATGTCTGTTAACATATGTGGTAAGTCGGTTGATTTATTACAATTTTTGTCGATATCAAAAAAAATTGCATTTGGTATATGCTCTTTATTAAACTCTTCTTTACCACTTCTATTTGCTGCAGGCATATGCCAAGAGCCATCAATTATTTTTACATTTAAGAGATTATTTTCTAGCCACTCAGTTGATATAAGTGACATTAGAAACTTTTTTCCAAATATTTCTGATGATAATCTTCGGCTTTGTTATAATTTTTTGATTTTGATATTTTGGTAACGATTTTACCCTTAAATTTTTCATTAATTTCTTTCAATACTTTGTTAGCGATTTTATTTTGATTTTCATCATGAACAAATATTTCACTTCTATACTGAGTACCTACATCTGGACCTTGCCGGTTTAAAGTAGTTGGATCATGAAATTCAAAAAAGTTTCTTATTATTTCCTCATAAGAAATTTTAGTATTGTCAAATTCAACTTTAACTACTTCTGCGTGATTGGTGTCACCATAACATACTTCTTTATAAGATGTCTTCTCAGTATTACCTCCACAATATCCAACCTCTGTATTTATTACTCCATCTAACTTGCTAAATTTTATTTCGGGTCCCCAAAAACATCCAAGTGCTAAAGTTGCTATTTCCATTGCTAAAAATTTTAATTAATCTAAAGTTATTATCATGCTTTCCAAAAATCAATTAGGCTTTTTTTACATGTTTTTATCAATATGTGCCTTTTCATTTATGGATGTAATAGTCAAGTGGTCATCAGATTATCCAATTGGACAGGTAATGTTCTTTAGAGGTCTATTTGGTATTTTGCCAATAATTTTTCTAGTTCCTAAGACAAGATTTAGAGATTTTTACAAAACAAATAGACCAGGATTACATTTAATAAGATGTTGTTCAGGACTGATAGCTTTAGCTGCAATATTTTTGGCACTAAGAAACCTACCACTTGCAACAGTGACAAGTATTTCATTTGCTGCACCTATATTTACAACTTTGCTATCAATATTTTTACTAAGTGAGAAAGTAGGAGTATATAGATGGGCCGCAGTATTTGTTGGTTTTATTGGTGTTTTAGTAATTACCCAACCAGGATTTTCTAGCTTAAATATTTATTATTTATTTCCAATAATCTTTTGTATTGGAATGTCTTACGTTGCAATTACAATTCGAAAACTTTCATCCACAGAACCAGTCTGGTTGATCTCATTCTTTTTTTCTTTTGCAATTACAATTGTTGGAGTTTTATCAATACCATTTGGATGGATCATGCCAACTTTTAATGATTTCTTACTATTATGTACAATTGGCTTGTTGGGAGGAACAGCTAATTTATTATTAAGTCAATCATATAAATTATCCGAGGTTTCTCTGGTTACACCTCTTAAATATTTAGGATTAATATTTGCAATATCTTTTGGATATTTTATTTGGGATGAAATTCCCACAATTAAAACATTGATGGGTGCTTCACTGGTAATAATATCATCAATCATTATATTTCGAAGAGAAATATATTTAAATAAACAAGTAACGGTAAGTAGAAATGAGTAAGGCACCGACATATTGGAAAAAAGCTAGAACATATCTTTCAAAAAAAGATAGTATTATGAGATCATTGATTAAAAAATATAAAGATAATAATTTAACTACTAGAAAAGATGTCTTTTATTCTTTATGTAAAAGTATAATAGGACAACAAATAAGTGTTGCTGCCGCAGACTCTGTCTTCAAAAAATTTGAATTGGCATGTAAAAAAAAAATTAATCCAAAAATTGTTTCAAAGCTTAAAACATCACAACTTAAAAAATGCGGTCTTAGTCGTCAAAAAATAAGGGGTATCTTGGAAATGTCTCAAAAATTTAAAGATAAAAGTTTTAATCCAAGATTAATTTCGAAAATGAGCGATGAAGAAGCAATTGTATACCTATCAACTTTAAGACAAATTGGAAGATGGTCAGCAGAGATGATTTTGTTATTTACTTATAATAGGTCTAATATCTGGCCAGTTCAGGATATTGGGTTATTAAGAGCAATATCAAACAACTATAAAAAAAAATATTTTCCACCTGAAATTTTTGTAAAAAAGCTTCAAAAAAGATTTTCTCCATACTGCTCTGTTGCCACTTGGTATTTGTGGCGTTCAATTGATGACGATACTATTCAGTATTAGCACCCTCCACAATAAACATATGTCTTTTTGTAGTTTGTTCTGCATAAGACCAAGCTTTTAAATAATCTTCTGAGTCATGACAAGATATGGCCATGTCATAACTGGGAAATTCCCAAATGACGGTCCTTAATATTTTGTCACCACTATAATATTTTAGTTTGCCTCCTCTAACTACAGGAGTACCACCAAATTTTTTTATAACTGGTATTGCATTTTCACCATATTTTTTTAGGTTATCTTGATCTGAAATCTCTGTATACAAACTCACCCAATATGCCTTCATATTTGCCCCTTTTCTAAGTTATTCCATTCCTTCAAATATCATATGTTCTCTAATTACATTATCTTTAAGATATGTTCTTGCCTCAACATATTCTTCAGAGTCGTAGCATTTTTTTGCAGTTTCCACGTCTGGGAACTCTGCAAGTGCTATTCTAACCATTTCTCTACCCTCAAGTGCAATATTATTAGCACTTCGAGCTAAAATTTTTCCAGAATGTTTTAATACAGCTTCCTTTGCTTTATCTGCATATTTTTTCATTCTTTCAGGGTCTTTAATTTCACTGTAAGTTGCAATCCAGTAACCTTTCATAATTCTCCTTTTTAATTTTTTTTTTTTATGTTACCAAATTTTATGGCAGAAAAATTAATAATCAATTATGAAGATTATAAATTAGCAGTTGAAAAGTTAGCTCTTACAATTGAAAAAAATTACAAACCATCTGTTTTAGTTGGAATAATGAGGGGTGCAGCACCTATAATTGATATGCTATCAAGAATATTTAAATTGCCCACTGCTTATGTTGTTATTCAAAGTTATTCTGGAGAAACTGTAGAAAATAAACAGGGCGAACTTATTTTTGCAAGAGACATAAGCTCAATAGCTAAAAATGAAGACTTTAAAAATGTTTTATTAGTTGATGATTTATCTGATACTGGACTTACATTAAATGAAAGTATTAAATGGTTAAAAAATTATGCTCCAGTGAAAAACCATATTCAAGAAATAAAAACAGCTTGTCTTTGGAAAAAAAAATCCTCTTCTTTTAATCCAGATTTTTGTCCAATTTTACTAGATGGGGATCCTTGGATAGTTCAACCTTCAGAATATTATGATGAAATAGATATTAATGGTTTAAAGAAAAAACATTCATAAAAAAAAGGCCAACTATATAAGTTGGCCTTTTTAATTTTTTTTTAAAAATTATTTTGGAATATCTCCTTCAACACCTTTTACATAAACACTCATTCCAGCTAACATTCCATCATCAGCAACTTTCCCTTCTGCTACTAATATATTACCTTTTTGGTCATATATAGGACCTGTGAACGAATGAACTTTTCCTGATGCTAGATCTTTTTGAAGCTGCTCTACTTCTTTAACTAAGTCAGCACCCATTGCAGAATTATATGGTCCCATAGCAACCATACCTTCCTTTAATCCATGCCATGTATCTTGTTGATTCCATTTACCATCTCTTGCAGCAATTGCTCTTTCAACATAATATGGTGCCCAATCATCAATAATTGAAGTCAAGATTGATTTAGGAGCAAATCTCTGCATGTCACTTGCTTGACCAAATGACCAAACACCTGCTTTCTCTGCTGTTTGAACTGGTGCTGTACTATCTGTATGTTGCATAATTACATCTGCACCTTGATCGATTAAAGCTTGCGCTGCTTCAGCTTCTTTACCTGGATCATACCAAGTAAATACCCATACAATTTTAGTTTTAATATTTGGATTGACTTTTTGTGCAGCAAGAGTCATTGCATTAATTCCTCTTATTACTTCAGGAATTGGAAAAGATGCAATATAGCCAATCGTGTTAGTTTTGGTCATTTTTCCAGCAATATGGCCTAAAAGAGTTCTTCCTTCGTAAAATCTTGCAGAATAGGTAGAAACATTTGAGTGCTCTCTTTTATAACCTGTTGCGTGTTCAAATTTTACGTTTGGAAAATCTTTTGCAACTTTGTTAGTTGGATCCATATATCCAAAACTAGTTGTAAAAATTAAGTCGTGACCAGATTGAGCCAGTTGTCTTATCACTCTTTCTGCATCAGCACCTTCTGGAACACTTTCAACAAATGTTGTTTTTATTCCAGCTGCCTCTACAGCGTTTCTACCTTCGTGATGTTGAAATGTCCATCCATGGTCACCAGTTGGACCAACATAAACAAAACCAACTTTAAAATCCGCATTTGAGTTTACACTAAACCCAAGTAGAAAAATTGCAGAAATTAAATATCTAAAAAAGTTTTTATACATTTTGAATTTCCCCTCTAAATTTTTTTTGTGAAGCCTTAAGTTAATCAAAATTCATAAAAAAAAAATAATTATTTTCGAATAGCTAACATTACTTTTCCTTATAGAATATTCTTCCTAAGGAGGTAGGAGTATTCAGTTTTATTTTTCTACTGTCACGAGAGATTACAACTAAAACTATTATTGTCATTAGATAAGGTAATGCACTTAAAAATTGAACTGGTATTCTAAACCCAATTGCTTGCATATGTAATTGTAGAATTGTAATCCCACCAAAAATTAAAGCACCAATTAAAACTTTTATGGGACTCCAGGTTGCAAATACAACCAAAGCCAAAGCTATCCATCCTCTTCCAGCTGTCATATTTTCAATCCACTGTGGAGTGTATATTAAGGATAGATATGCACCTGCCAAGCCACACATAGCTCCTCCATAAAGAATACAACAGTATCTAACTATAATAACATTTATACCTTGATTAGATGCCGAAACAGGCGAATCACCAACAGCTCTAACAACTAAACCTAATTTAGTTTTTTTCAAAAAATAATTAGTTAAAAATGGTAAAGCAAAAGCAAAATATAATACTATAGAGTGTCCAAATAATATTGGTCCAAAAAATGGAATACTTTCTCTTAAACTTGAAAATAAAATTGGAAATTCTTTTCCAGGGATACCAACAAAATTCTTTCCCAACATTGCGGATAAACCAATGCCAAAAATAGTTAATGCCAAACCTGTTGCAACATGGTTTGTAAGAAGAGATTGCGTTAAAAATCCAAAGATCAGTGAAATTATAACTCCTGAGAACATAGAGCCTACGATTGCTATAAAAAGGTTGTCTGTTATTACCATTAAAGCAAAACCAGATATTGCTCCGATTATCATCATTCCTTCGACACCTAAATTTAAAACGCCTGATCTTTCAGTAATTAATTCACCTGACGCAGCAAGTATTAATGGCACAGATGAAGCCATTATTGATCCTATCAGAATTCCTATAAAACTAATGTCTAAGCTCATTTTTTTTTAAATTTAAAATTTTAACTTTGAAAAAAAGCAAATAATCAGATGCGAGCAAAAAAAATAAGATCATACCCTGAAATACTTGGCCAGTATATTTTGGTATTTGTAAAAAAATTTGAGCCGTTTCAGCACCGAGGTATGTCAATGCAACAACCAAAGATGCAAAAATTATGCCAAAAGGATTAAGACGACCTAAAAAAGCAACAATAATTGCTGTAAAACCGTAATCGGGGGATATCATTCTATGCAGTTGTCCAATAGGCCCAGTAATTTCACCAACACCAGCTAATCCCGCACAAGCACCACTAATCATAAAAACAACCAAAATCATGGTTTTTCCTTTAAACCCAGCATACTTAGCGGTTTTTAGACTTAGACCAGATACTTTAATCTGAAAGCCTAAATAGGTTTTATAAAGAATAAACCAACTCAGCATAACTGCTGCAAGAGCTAAAAAAATACCAGCATGAATTCTCAAACCCTCAAATAATAATGGCATTCTAGATGAGTCACTAAATTGTCTTGTTTCAGGAAAATTAAAACCTTCAGGATTACTCCATGGCCCAACTACCAAGTAATCTAAGAGTAGCTTTGAAACGTAAACCAACATAAGACTAACTAAAATCTCGTTTGTATTAAAATATGTTTTAAGAATTGCTGGGATAAGTGCAAAGATCATTCCTCCGATTGCTCCAGCAAGTATAACTAAAGGAAGTATATAAAAACCTTCTTGATTATAAAATAAAAGAGCAACCCCACCTCCTACAATTGCACCAAAAGTTAATTGTCCTTCTGCACCAATATTCCAATTATTACTTTTAAAACAAAATGATAAACCAATAGCAATTAAGCAAAGGGGTGTTGCTTTGAGTAACAATTCACTGAGGCCATATAAATTTGAAATTGGAGTTATAAAGTAAAACTTAAGTGCTTCTATTGGATTAAAACCTAAAATATAAAAAATTATACCACCACCTAAAATTGTAAGTATGATTGCAATAAAAGGAGTAAAAAAATATAATGCCATTGGTACATCATTTCTTTTTTCAATTTTAATCAATGGAACCTCCTCCCATTAGAAGTCCTAATTTTTCTGGAGTCACTTCCTCTGAGGGCATTATTTTTGAAAGCTTGCCTTTGTAAATAACTGCAATTCTATCACTGAGTTTTAATAACTCCTCCGTGTCTGTAGAAATCAAAATCGTTGATTTTTCTTGATTATTAATTTTTATAAGTGTTTCATGAATATAATTGATTGCACCCACATCGAGTCCCCATGTTGGATTGTAACAAATTAATAATTCCGGAGCTGTAATTAATTCCCTCCCTAAAATAAGTTTTTGCAAATTTCCACCCGATAGAAATTGACTTTTTAATTCTACATTGTCAGTATTTACTGAGAAATCAGATAATATTTTCTTAGAATGCTCTTTAATTTTTCTTTCATTTACCAAACCTTTTTCAAAAAAATTTGATGACTTGAAATTATTTAAAGCTACATTTTCATATATTTTTAATTCAGGTACAGCTGCTTGAGATATTCTATCTTCAGGAGAAAAAGCCATTAAATACTCTCGTCGTTGCTTTGGATTAAGCTTAGCAATTTCTTTATTTCGAAAAATGATTGATGTATCAGGTGTAATAATTTCCCCACTCAAAATTTGAAAGAGTTCGTTTTGACCATTACCAGAAATACCTGCTATACCTAAACATTCTCCTTTCTTTACAGAAAAGTTTAGATTAACTAAATTTGTTTCAAAAGGATCATCGCTATAAAAATTTAAATGTTTCACTTTAAATATCTCATCTTTATTTTTGGAAATATTAATTTTTTTCTTAATTTTCGCTAGTTTTTGACCAACCATCTTATTTGCGAGAGTTTCAACTTTTTCATTTTGTGTTTGGCTAACAGATACGACCTTACCTTTTCGCATTACTGCAACTTCATCGCATAAAGACAAAACTTCTTTTAATTTGTGAGTAATGTAAATAATTAATATTCCTTCATCACAGAATTTTTTTAAAGATATAAATAATTCTTCTGTTTCTTGCTCAGTCAAAACAGATGTAGGCTCGTCCATGATTAGAACTTTAGGGCTTCTTAAAAGGCATCTTATAATCTCAACTTTTTGCTTTTGTCCTGCTGATAAATTTAATACAGGAACATCAAGGTCAATACTAAAGTTATATTTTTTTAATATTTCATTTATTCTTACCCTTAAACTTTTGTTATCTTCAGTTGCATCTATACTTAAGTTTTCAAATACTGACAAAGTTTCAAATAAATTGAAATGCTGAAAAACCATTCCAATTTTATTTTTTTTGGCATCTAGTGGAGAACTTAATTTTAAATTTTTTTCATTTAAAAAAACCTCACCATTATCTGGGCTTATTACGCCAGACAAAATTTTTACCAATGTGGATTTACCAGCTCCGTTCTCTCCCAAAAGTGCGTATATTTTTCCACTTTTAAATTGAAGAGATACATTATCATTAGCTACACATCCTGGATATATTTTTGATATATTTGATATTCTTAAGTCTGTTGCCATAGCATTTCTTTAATATAATAAATCAATAACTCAATAATCTTTAAAATTTCCTATCTTTTCAAATTTGTATTAAATTCAAACAATTTAATGAAAGTTTTGAACAAATTGTTAACATAATTCAACTTTAGGTATGTATTAATGATTATCGCTTTTAAATATAATACTTTATCAAAAAAGTTTATTGCTCTGTTTATCACATTAACAATAATTTTTTTAACTGGATGCCAGACAATTAAAAAGAAATCTGATGAAGTGGCTGAAAAAGAGAACGAGAAATTTGGTCAATTCGTTGGAAAAGAAGTTAATGAGATGAGATTAGAATTAGGCTCACCTTCAGAAGATTTTGTAAATGAACTTGGAAATGAAATGCTTATCTACAAAACAAAAAAATATGGAATTCCTTGTGAAAGGAAATTTGAGGTGAATGCATCAGGGGTTATTATAGGATTTAGTTCTAGTGGATGTATTTAGTCTTGTGGGGACTAGCCCCACAAGCAAGGTACTTATTTAATTTCAATAAGTTTCTTTTTTTTATGTTCCGGGATAATCCTTTCACATGCAATTGTTAAAAGACCATCTTTTAACTCTGCACCATTCACTTTTACATCATCAGCAATTGTAAATGATCTCGCAAATTGTCTTTGCGATATACCTTTATGGATTATCTCTCCATCTTGGTTTTTGTTTTCACTTCTATCAACTTGTTTAGTTCTTACAGTTAATAGATTATCTTCAAACTCTACCTCAACATCTTTTTTGCCAAAACCAGCTAAAGCAACTTCAATTGAGTAGTTATCTTTGCCAGTTCTTCTTATGTTGTAAGGCGGGTAGTTTGATTGCATACTTAAACTACCATTACCTAACATGCTTTCGAATTGGTCAAACATATCGTCAAAACCAATTGAGAAAGGCCGAAGTGAGTTGAAAATTGATAGATCCTTACTTGTCATATTATCCTCCTTCAATTAAGCAAGTTTATTTATTGATAGCCCCATTAGGCGACTAACAATGTATATATGGTAATTAATTTTGATATTTCAAGATCAAGTATTTAATTTGCCAGCTATTTTCAAAGCGAATGCGTAGTCTACTGCAATTTCCTCAATTGCTCCATCTCTTCCAGATTTTCCTCCATGACCCGCATTCATTTCTGTTTTTAATAAAAGTAAATTGTTATCGGTTTTGTACTCTCTTAATTTTGCAGTAAATTTTGCTGGCTCATCAAACAATACCCTATTATCACTTAGACTTGTTGTTATCAAAATATTTGGGTAATCCATCTTTTTAATATTGTTGTAAGGCGCATATGAAAATATGTAATCAAAGTGTTCTTTTTTATCTTTAGCATTTCCAAATTCATCAAATTCGCCGACTGTTAATGGTAAGGAATGATCTAAGTTCGTGGTCAACGAGTCAACGAAAGGAACAGCCATAACAATACCCAAAAATAATTCAGGCGCTTGGTTAACAACGGCTCCCATTAAAAGACCTCCAGCAGATCCACCCATTCCAATAATATTACCTTTAGACGTAAACTTTTTTTCAATTAAAAATTTTGCAGAAGCAATGTAATCTTCAAAAGTATTTTTCTTGTTTAATAACTTTCCTTCTTTCCACCATTTCATTCCTTTTTCCATACCACCTCTAATATGAGAAGTTACCCATATAATATCTCGCTCTATTAAACTTATTCTGGTTGAAGAAAAACTTGGTGACATAGAACTACCGTAAGATCCATAACCATATAATAATAATTTTGCAGATCCATCTAATTTAGTTTTTTTATGTCTTGTTATAGTTAAAGGAACCATTCTTCCGTCATGAGAGGCACACTCTAATCTTTCAACTATGTAGTCATCAGAATTATGGCCACTAGGAATCTCTTGTTCTTTAACTAATTTTTTCTCCTTTGTTTTAAGATTGTATAAGTAAGTCCTTCCAGGAGTTTTTGGTGATGAATACGATAAATAAACGGTATCTGTATTTCTATCTCTTTGGGTTAACGACACACCAGGAACAATAACTATTTCATCTGAAAAAAATATTTCTTCTTCTTCATCATTTTTTGGATTTCTTAATATTAATTTTGATAATGCATTTGAAGTTTCAGATCTTATAATCCAATCATTTAAGAAAATTAATCCTCCAATTAAAACCTCTTCTCGTGCAGGTATAAATGTTTCCCACTCCTTTTTTTCTAAATCATTTGTCTTTTCGATCTTAAAATCTTCTGCATCTTCATTTGTATGTTTATAGAAATTACCATTCCATGAATTAACAGAATATATTATCCCTCTTTTCCTTTTATCAATTAGTTTTGGTTTTGGAATTATTTCATCTGCTTTAAAATAATACTGTTCGGACGTATTATGATCAGATGACGTAATAAAAAAATACTTCTCATCAGAGCTAAGTCCTATGCCTACAGTAAAAGCTTCACTTTCTTCTCTAAAGATAAGAATGTCTTTACTAGTAGGAGTTCCAATTTCGTGCCTATAAATTTCTCTCGGTCTATGATTGTCATCAAGCTTAGAGTAAAAAATATATTTGTCATCTAAGCTAAATGTTATTCCACCACTTGTATTTTCAATTTTTTCACCAACTTGCTCTCGACTTTTAATATCTCTTATATGTATGGTGTAATATTCAGATCCTTTTAAATCTAATGAATAAGCTAGTAATTTATCATTATAGCTAACTTCTAAGTCTCCAAGCCCAAAATACTCTGTTTTAAGCTTTTCTTTTTCTAAATCACCATTCCAAATTTCTTCTATTTCATCAGAATCAATTTTTTTTCTTAACTTTATAGAATAATTTCCTTTTGTTGTTGTTTTTGTCCAGTAACTATATCTTACATCTTTAAACGGAAGAGACTCATCATCAAGTTTAATTCTTCCTTTAATCTCATCGAATAAAACTTTTTGAATTTCTTTTGTATCTGACATTTGATGACTAAAATAATCATTTTCATCTTCAAGATATTTTCTCACCTCTGGCAATAATTTTGAACTATCTCTCAATACTTCAAGTATATTTTCCTGATGTATCCAACTATAATCGTCTTCCCAAGTTACGTTGTGACAAGATTTTAATTCTGGTTTTTTTTTAAGCTGTGGTATTTTCATTTAAATTTAATTAATTTATGAATATTTTTTTTGCAATACTAATAATCTTTATAATTCTTTATATTTTACTCAATTGGTTTGCCAAAACTTCAACAAAAAAAATATCAAAATTTGTAAGAACATTTATTATATTTTCTTCAATATTGTTAGCGGTAATAATGGCATATGCAGGAAGATATATATTTTCCTTACCATTTATGTTGGCTATTTTGCCTTTAATTAAAACGAAAGCAGGTATTTCTTTATTTCAGTTATTTAGATTATGGGGACTTTTTAGAGTTTTAAAAAATTCTGGCAGATTTAATTTTAATCAATTTAATCAAAATATGTCATCTCAAAATATGAGTTTAGATGAAGCATATAGAATTTTAAATTTAGATCCCAAAAAAAAATATACAAAAGATGAAGTGATGAATTCTTATAAAAAAATTATGAAAAAAATTCATCCAGATAGAAGTCCAGAATTAAATAATATTGCTACTTTAGTGAACCAAGCCAAAGACACAGTCTTAAAATCGGTTGTTTAAGTATAACTTAGTATTGATTTGTACACTTGTTCGACCTTAATTAAATTTGGATCAATTTCACTTCCATGTGTAATATTATTAACATCATATCCTTCAGGAATAATTCTAATATGATTAGGAGTATAATCTGTATAAGCTTTTGGTGTGTCCAATAAAATCACAAGGCTTGGTTTGCCGGATTGTGATGAGATATGTGAACCAAATGAATCATTCCCCACATACATATCTGCAGAAGCTACAAAAGGTATTACTTCTGAGATATTTTTGTTACTAAGATCTGTAATATTATCTCCTTCAACCTTATCTATTATTTCTTGAGCAATTAATTTTTCATTAGGACCACACAAAATAAAAAAATTAAATTTATTTAGTTTATTTAACTCATTTATTAGATTTGAGTAATTATCAGTGCCCCATTTTGTTGTTGGACCTGAAGATCCAGCTCCTATTACAATGTTAAATTTTGATTTATCAAAATAAGTTGAGACACTTTTAAGTTTATTTTCATTTATGTGAATTTTTGTGTATGTTTGACATTTCTCTATGTTTAATACACTCGCAGTAAACTTTTGTGCTGCGTTGATTAAATGAATATTTTTCTTTTTAAATAAAGGATAGTGATAAATATCTTTTATTCCAGCTAACTTACACGCGATGAATATTCTAGGACTTGGATAATAAATAAATATTTTATCAAAATTGTATTTTTTTAACTCTGAGGAAAAACTAAATATATTTTTAAATTTATTATATTTTTTATCTATTACTATGACTTCTTTAATTTTAGGATCATCCTTTAATGCATCCGACAAATTATTGCATAATGTAAAAACTGTTATAGGTCCAAACTTTTTAGATAATTGATGCACATAACTTAGATGTAACAAATTTGCTCCAAGACCTATATAGCTAAGATAAACACAAACTTTCATAAGTATTTAAAATATATTTTTTTATTATTTTTTTCTTAAATCTATTCTATAATTATAGTCATATAATTAAGTTATGATTAATGGAATATATGCAGCTACATTGTCAGTATTAGATAAAAATCTGGCGTTAAATAGTGAAAAAACGATTAAATATGCTGAAAATCTAATGGAGAAAGGTTGCCATGGAGTAGTTTTTTTTGGAAGTACAGGACAATCACAACTCATATCTCTTTCGGAAAAAATTCAATTAATCAATTTGTTACCAAAAAGTAATTATAGAGATAAATTTATAATTGGAACCGGTCTTAATTCGCTAGTTGATAATATTAATTTGATAAAAATAGCCAAATCAAATGGATTTAATAAATTTTTAATTATGCCCCCTGCCTATTATAAGTATAGCGATCACGATGTGATTAATTTTTACTCAAGAATAATAGATGAAATTAATGAATGTAAAATAATTTTATATAATTTCGAAAAACTCTCAGGATATAAATTTAGTATTGATTGTGTTGAAGAGCTAGTAAAAAAATTTCCAAGTCAAATAGTTGGAGTAAAAGACAGCTCTTATAATTTGTATGAAAATTTGAAAATAGATAATTTTTCAGTAATGCCAGGTTCAGAATCAAAATTATTGAAAGGACTTGAAATAGGTTGCTCTGGAATAATCACAGCAACAACAAATGTTACTTCAATTTTGGCAAGAGATGTTTATGATAAATTTCAAAATGGATCGGATCAATCTTCAAACGAAAAGTTGTGTTTAGTGAGAAGTATTTTCGATAAATTTAATTTGATTTCAGGTTTACATACCTTCATGGCACAAATTGATAAGGACTATCAGAATTTAATTCCACCATTGAAGTTATTAAATGAAAATGAAAAAAAAATATTTTTTGCTGAACTTCAAAAACTTGATTTTGACTTTAAGCATTTGAAAGCGGCATAATGAAACTTATAAATTTTTTAAATGATTTGTTCAAAGAAGATGGCTTTATCTTAATAGATTATAATTCTAATAGGTATGTAATTGGGAAACCTTTGAAAGAAACTCCAATAGAGTTACAATTACTAGATAAAAGCTTGAACCAAAAATTACTGTTTCATCCTGATTTATATTTTGGTGAAGCATATACCAATGGCTCTTTAAGATTAAAAAATGGAACTTTGACAGAATTTCTTGATATAGCTTTTAAAAATATTGGAAGAGCAGATATTAATATTTATGGAAAGACATTAAATAAAATAAAGGGAACTTTAAAATATTTAACAAGTTTTAATAAAATTGTTAAATCTAAACAAAATGTTGCACATCATTATGATATTTCAGAAAAATTATATGATTTGTTTCTTGATAAAAAAAGACAATATTCATGTGCATACTTCAAAAATGAGAATGATACTTTGGAAACTGCTCAAGAAAATAAAATTGATCACATAATTAAAAAACTTCATATACAACCTAACCAAAAAGTTTTAGATATTGGATCTGGTTGGGGAACACTTGCAATTGACATTGCAAAAAAAACAAAAGCTTCGGTTACTGGAATTACACTTTCAGAAAATCAATTGAAATATAGTCAAGAAAAAGCTAAAGAATTAAATTTAGATAATCAAGTTGAATTTAAATTAATAGATTACAGACAGTTGAATGAAAAATTTGATAGGATAGTCAGTGTTGGAATGTTTGAGCATGTTGGAAAAAAATTCTATCAAACCTATTTCAATAGAGTGTCTCAAATGTTAAAAAAGGATGGAGTAGCTTTGATACATACAATTGGATCAAATCTTCCACCTAGAGACCCGCAGCCTTGGATAACAAAATATATATTTCCTGGCGGATATACCCCTAGTTTGAGCGAAATAGCGAGGCCAATAGAGGATTCTGGACTGATAGCTACAGATATAGAAATTTTAAGGATGCACTATGCCCACACTTTAAGAAACTGGAAAGAAAGATTTTTATCAAAAAAAGTAGAAGTTTTAGAAATGTTTGATGAAAAATTTTTAAGGATGTGGGAATTTTATCTTGCAAGTTGTGAAATGGCTTTTAAATGGGGAGATCAAGTTGTATTTCAACTTCAGCTAACCAAAGATATAAGATCTGTTCCTAATACTAGAGACTATATTTATTAAAAATTAGCTGATAAAGCTGTATTTCTTAAATGAAAAAAAAGAAAAAAAAAACTAAAAAAAAAAGTCTAAAAATAAAAGTTAAAAAATCAAAAAAAAAAATCAAATCAAAATTAAAAAAAAAAAGATCCAAATTAAAGAGAAAAATAACAAAAAGATCAAATCAAAAAAAAAAAGTTAAATCAAAGACAAGTACTGAAAAGGGTATTATTTCAAGAACAGTCAGACTTGAGGAAGATTTAAAAAATAAGTTTTCTTTCAAATTTAGTTTTAATTTACTGGCGATTGATAAATTAATACAAAAATTTTTTCAAATTATTGAATTAAGATTAATTCGTTTTAAAGAGATAAGAGCTGAGGAAAAAAGACAAATTAAACTAGAGAAAATTGAGCAAGCAGAAAAAGAAAAAATTGAAATTGAAAAACAGAAGAAAGTAGATGAAGCTGCCTTTCTAAAAGAAAAAGAAATTCAGCTAAAACAAGAACAAAAATTAGAAAGAGAAAGAGCAAAAGATATAAAATTATTTTTAAGAAAAGAACAGGCCATATTAAGAAAAGAGCAGGCGGAGAGACAAAAGAAATTTTTGCAAGAATTAAAATTAGAAAAACAAATAGAAAAGTTTAGAATAAGAGAGGTAAAAGAATTAGAACAACTTGAAAAATTAGCTTTAAGAGAAAAGAGAGAGGATTATTCAGGATTACAAGAGCGTATTGAAAAATTAAAATTAAAATATCAACAAATAAGAGATCAGAAAATAAGAGAACGAGTTGAAGCGTTAGGTGTAGAAACACAAGAAGGAGACGATAGAGCAAAATTACTTCAAAGAGAAAGGGAGTATACTTTAGCTAGGCAAAAAATTGAGTTTGCACTTGAAAGTTTTTATAGAAGTGCGAATAGTTTAGTTTTTCAACTTAACAAAAGATATATAACTAAACATATGTCTATCTTGAGATGCATAGACAGAAGATTCGAAACTGGAGAGATATTTATAAAATGGGATGAGACAATTGATGATGAGTGGTTAATACTAATTTATATTAAAAATAATTCTCCAGATGAAGGTATAGTAATTGAAGATAAAACAAATGAAGAAAAAAATATTTCACATGAATTTAAACCAAGTGAAATTTTTAAAGCCTCAGATTTAATGGTAGATTCATTAACCCAGCTGATTGCAAAAAAAAGATCTAAGAATAATTAAATTTGTTGGTCTTTGATAATTTTTTCTATTAACTTTATATTCTTTCCACTTTTGATTAATGGATAAATAGATTTTGCTTTTCTCAAGTCATCAACTGCTTTTTCATATTCCTTTAAGCTTAAGTATATTTGCGCTCGCCCGGATAATGCTCCAAAATGTCTTGGCTCTAGATCTAAAACTTTTTCAATATCATCTAACGATTTCTCATAATCCCCCAATATAAATAGTAATGTTGCTCTCTTATTCCAACCCTCCGCCCATTTTGGGTCCTCATTAATTACGTCTGTAAATAGTTTTAATGCCATTCTATACTGCTGATGATACATGGAATAAGTTCCGTTCTCTAATTTGTTCGTCAGATAATCATTCTTTGGGTGTCTTATCCATTTATTCCAAATTTGATCCTCTAGCTTTTCTGCTTGTTGTAAATTTTTTGCATTAAGCAATTCTTTAAATAATATATTTAAATCGTCTGAATACACATTATTTGTACTTACAAATAAAAATATAATTATAAAACTTATATGTTTTTTAATCACTGACATATACAGATACTCCTCTAGAATTAATGTCTACATCAAATTTTTTATGCAATGGTGGAAAAGCTCTTTGAGAGCAATCCAGTCTATCACAAGTTCTACATGAAACCCCTACAGGTATCTCTGATTTTTTATCATTCAAATCTAAGTTTTCCGTATAAACAAAATCTCTTGCATATTTGGCTTCACATCCAAGTCCAATAGATAACATACTTTTTTTTTGTCCATATCTTCCTATACCTTTTTCAACAGTTCTTGCTATACATACATACTTTTCACCATTAGTCATTTTACTTACTGCAGCCTGTATAACACCAGGTCTAGAAAAAGCAGAATATACATTCCATCGAGGACAAGCACCACCATAACGTGGTATTTCTATACCTGACAATGAAAATCTTTTTGAAATATTACCAGCGACATCAACTCTCAAAAAATGAAATGGAACCCCAGGTAATTTTGGATCATTCAAACATGTTACTCTATGTGTGACTTGTTCGAATGAAGTTGCAAAAGTATTTTGCAATAACTCTAAATCATATTTAAGTTTTTTACATTCAGAATGAAATAATTTGTAGGGCATTAAAATTGCTGCACCACAATAATTTAATAAAGCAACTTTTGTTAATTTTTTCGATTCTTCATTTGGATAATTAAAAGTATCAAGATAAGAATTTATTATATCACTAGCCCCCTCTTGTACAATTTGAGCTGCAGCATGTAATTTCTTTGTTTCCAAAGACAAATAATCAGACAATAGCAACTTTCTATTTTTGTTATCATAAATTTTTGAAAAAGGTTTTCCTTCCTCAGGAATTATATCTTGTACTTCAATTTTATACTCTGATTTTAAATAATCACATAAAGCAATATATCTTGTTCTATTATTTTGTTTTATTTGTTCAAAGATTTGATTTGCAAATTCCTCTAGTTTTGGAAAAAAATTTCTGTTTTCTTGCAAAAAATCTGAAATTACCTCTCCAGGAAATGAGTTTTTTCTATTATCTACAATTTTTCCTGAAAGTTTTTCAATTTTGTTAACCAATTCATGATCTTTTTTTTTCAAAATGTCTCCTAATCTTATTAGAGCTTTACCAATTTTTGGATTACTATTTGCTAGATCTTTAACTTCTGGACCAACTATATCCAAATCTTCAAAAAGTTGATCATCTAGTAATTCTGAAATTGTGTTGACCATATTGATATCTGATTTATTTGTTAGATCGCTAATGTTGATGCTTAACTCCTCACAAATTTTTAAAAGTAATTCCCCGTCAATTTTTCTTTTACCTCCCTCGATTAAAGCTAAATAACTTGGTGAAATGTTAAGTTGTGAGGCTAGTTTGTTTGCCTGCATACCTAGCTGTCTTCTAAAAGCTTTTATTTTTGGACCAAGGTTTAATTCTAGTTGACTCATTTACTATTTGTAAACTTTGTAAATTATTATTTACAAAAAATTTATTGCATTTACATGATTTTTAGCATTTTTTGTGGATTTTGTAAATATTGTAAATTATAAAGTTTACATGGACAAAAATACTATAAAAAACATTGAAACTAGTTCTCAAACTACAAATCACCAAGAGCACCAAGAGCATAGAAGCAGAGGGGTTTATTTAAGAGATGACCACTGCGATTGGGGATCAAGTGGAATGAATGAGTTTACAGAAGAATATAACGAAAAGTAAAAAAAATTAGTTTTCAAAGGAGGAATAATGTCAGCCGAGAAAATCTCGTACGAGTTGAAAAGATTTGCAGGAATACAAAGGGATTATAAGCCAGAAGAAGTAGAAAGGTTAAGAGGATCCATTAAAATTGAGTATTCAATGTGTAAACAGCAATCCCAAAAGCTCTGGAGATTGTTAAATACAGAGCCATATGTAAACACACTTGGGTCTTTGTCGGGAAATCAAGCCGTTCAACATGCAAAAGCAGGTTTAAAAGCGATCTATTTAAGTGGTTGGCAAGTTGCAGCAGACGCAAACAGTGCTGGTGAAATGTATCCTGATCAATCTTTATATCCTTACGACAGCGCACCTAAATTAGTTGAGTCTATGAATAATTCTTTAATTAGAGCTGATCAAATTCAGCATATGGAAATAGCAGATGGAGATATGAAAAGCAGTGAAAGAACTGATTACATGTTGCCAATTATTGCAGATGGCGAAGCAGGATTTGGTGGGCCATTAAATGTATTTGAGCTAACAAAAAAATTTATAAAAGCCGGCGCAGCCGGAGTTCATTTTGAAGACCAACTAGCTAGTGAAAAAAAATGTGGACATATGGGTGGTAAGGTACTTGTTCCTACTGGAACCATGGTCCGAAATCTAAAAGCAGCAAGATTGGCAGCTGATATTGCCGACGTTCCTCTCATTATCCTTGCAAGAACAGATGCCAACGCTGCAAAACTAATAACAAACGATTTTGATGAAAATGACAAACAGTTTTTAACAGGAGAAAGATCACCTGAAGGCTTTTATTATGTAAAAGATGGTATTGATCAAGCAATCTCGAGAGGGTTAGCTTATGCACCTTACGCGGATTTAATATGGTGTGAAACTGCAACACCTAATTTAGAAGAAGCAAAAAAGTTTGCTGATGCAATACATGCAAAATTTCCTGGCAAAATGTTAGCTTATAATTGCTCTCCATCATTTAATTGGAAGAAACATTTATCTGATGGTGAGATAGCAACATTTCAAAATAAAATTGGAATGATGGGATATAAATTTCAATTTATAACTTTAGCAGGTTTCCATACTCAAAATATTGCTATTTTCGAGCTTGCAGAAAAATACAAAAAAGAAGGTATGACTGCTTACTCTAGAATACAACAAAATGAATTTGCTAGAGAAAAAGATGGATATACCAGTGTTAAACATCAAAGAGAAGTTGGTACTTCTTATTTTGATGCAGTTTCCAATACAATAAGTTCTGGAAAGAGCTCCACAACAGCAATGGAAGGCTCAACCGAATCTGAGCAATTTTAATTACTCTTTAACTTTTGGATTTGATCCCAGGCTGAATTAATAGCTCTCATTTTCTTTTTACTTTCCTCAATAACTTCCTGAGGAACTCCTTTACTTAGAAGTAAATCAGGATGATGTTCTTTACTTAATTTTAAATATCTTTTTCTAATATCTGTAAGATTGTCATCGGGTTTGCTCTCTAATACCACATATGGATTGAGTTTATCTGATGATTTCCTACCCTCAACTATTCCATTGAACTGGGCATCACTAAGACCAAATAATTGGGAAACATGTTGTATCATTCTAAATTCTTGATCACTTATATTTCCATCAGCTTCTGCAATATAAAATAATATATTAATGACTTCTTCCAACACATTTATATTTCCTTGATAGATCTGAGCTATTTGTTTTGCATATGGTTCGTAACCAGTGCTTTCTTCTTTAGCTTTATTAAAAATTTTTCCAACTTGATCTAATTCATGTTCTGGAATTTTGAGTTTATCTTTTACCGCTATTAATTCCTCTCTACTAACCTGACCGTCTGCTTTACTCAGTTTGGCCGATAAAACTATAAGAGCTAATGCAAAAACTTGTTGAGGTTGTGCAAAAGATTTAAATGATGATCTTGATCTTGATACTTTTCCACCAATTAAGGAACCTAATAGCATTCCAAACGGTCCTCCTAAAGAAAAACCGATCATCCCACCAATTAAACTTCCCCAGATAGACATATAAAAAAAATTTAATATAATTTAATATATTTATGTTCTCAACTTTTTTAGCTTTAACATTTTTATTTTTAATGTTTATGTGGTCATTGGCTTGGGTAAATTATTATAATAAACTAGATAAAAGATTTGGTTCGTCTTTATGGAGATGGAGTTATGATTATCCAGTGCCAGGCGATAGAGACATTTCTTTTCTTGATGATAAAAAATTTGTCATTTTAAGAAGAAAGAGAAATAGAGCAGTTACAGTTATGTATTTTATTTTATTTTTCTCTTTTTTTATATTTTTATCTTTTGTAACCCAGATTTTATACGCTATTCAAAATTAGTTTAGTTGGTGTCTATTTTTTATATATAAAAAGAACGCTACAATTTCATATCCAACATAAAATAATTGGTAAATTACTGGGAGTTTAAAAAATTTATAAAGAAACTTGTATTTTGGAATATTTTTCCAAATAAGTAAAAAAGCATCAATACCCACATAGATTTTTCCATCTTGTTCTACATGAAGTCGTCTTAGAAGCTCTTTATCAGTTTTTTTTGTTTCTAATTCAGCTTTTTTATTTTTAGTTATGTCTATCCAATTCAAATTTTCTATGTTTTCTTTTTTATAAATATTAATTTCTGCTCTGCAGATTTTGCATGAATTGTTAAAAAAAACCTTCATAATTAAACTATATTTGAATATTTTATTTTTACAAATGTGCCAAATAAGCAGTTGATATATTAATAATCACTACTACATTCTTCAGATGTCAAATTTCTTTAAAGAAACAGATATAGATACATCACAAGCTGAAGCAATTGTTACCGAGACCTTAAAAAATTGTGATGACGGTGAATTATATTTAGAAAATCATAAATCTGAGTCTATTGTTTTAGATGATAATAAAATTAAGAGTTCAACTTATAATTCTGATCAAGGATATGGCTTCAGAGCTGTGACAGGAGAGGTTGTTGCCTACTCTCATTCTAATGATATTTCAAAGGAATCATTAAGAAAATCAAGTGATAATTTAAAAGATACTTTAAAGTCAAAAAAAGGAACCTATAATCATGAAATTCCTAAAACTAACAGCAAATATTACGAAAATATTAATCCTATTGAAAGCAAGACTTTCGACTCAAAGATAGATTTGCTGAACAATGTTAATAATTATTTAAGGTCAAAAGGCTCAATTGTAAATCAAGTAACTGCAAATTTTTTAGGTGAACATAAATCAATAGAAATTATTCGTTCTGATAATCAAGTTTTGAAAGATGATAGACCACTAGTCAGATTCAACGTTTCTGTCGTATTAGAGAAAGATGGAAAAAAAGAAACAGGTGTTTATGGAGTTGGAGGAAGACAAAGTTATGATGATTATCTAAAAGATGGAAGCTGGAAAGATGTTTGTGATGAAGCTTTTAGAATCGCCAATGTCAATTTAGAGAGTAAACCAGCGCCAGCAGGAGAAATGAAGGTTGTTTTAGGTCCTGGATGGCCAGCAATTTTAATTCACGAAGCAATTGGACATGGTCTCGAGGGAGATTTTAATAGAAAAAAAACTTCAGCTTTTCATAATTTAATGGGGCAGCAAGTAGCTAGCGAAGGAGTTACGATTGTAGATGACGGCACCTTACATCAAAGAAGAGGAAGTTTAACGATAGATGATGAAGGAACGCCTACTGAAAATACAGTTTTAATAGAAAATGGAATTTTAAAAAACTATATGCAAGACCGTTTAAACGCTCGTTTGATGGGAACCAAGTCAACAGGAAGCGGAAGAAGAGAAAGTTATAAACACGTGGTTTTGCCAAGAATGAGAAATACAATGATGCTGTCAGGTAAATATTCGCAAGATGAAATGATAAGTTCAGTTGACAAAGGTATTTTCGCTGTAAGTTTTGGAGGAGGACAAGTAGACATAACTTCAGGAAAATTTGTTTTTAATTGCACAGAAGCATACGAAATTAATAATGGTAAGATTGGATCACCAATTAAAGGTGCTACATTAATTGGAGATGGACCATCAATTTTAAAAGAAGTTTCATTAGTGGGTAATGATATGAAATTAGATCCAGGTATTGGAACATGTGGGAAAGCTGGACAGGGTGTTCCAGTAGGAGTAGCTCAGCCATCAATTCTTATAAATAAGATGACTGTTGGTGGAACAAAACTTTAATCTAAATGATAAAGGATCAGGAATTTTTAAGAGATATAGCGTCTTATTGTATTGAAAACTCTAAAAAACATGGAGCTACAGATGTGGGTGTAAAAGTAATTCACTCTGTTTCAGAAAATGTTAGTTTTAGAAATAAAAAATTAGACGAGTCAAATAGAGCAGATAGTTTTGCTATCAATTTAACCACTTATATAGAGAAAAAAAAATCAAGCATTAATTCATCGGATTTATCTAAATCAAACTTAGAAAAACTAATAGAACGTTGTATTGATGCTACAAAAATTACTCCATCAGATGAGAATAATTCATTACCAGATAAAGATTTAATGTCTAAAGAGATGATAGACCTTAATCTCTATGATGAAACACATTATCCAAATGATAAAAAGATTGAATTTTTAAAAAATGTTGAAGAAACAGCATCAACGGACGAAAAAATAGTTAATACTGAAGCTGGTTTTACCGAAAATAAAAATAATTTTGTGCTCGCAAACAGTAATGGTTTTTTAGGTGGTTACAAAACCTCAAATTTTTCATCTTCATGCGTAGCTGTATCAAGAATTAATGGTGCAATGGAAAGAGATTATGAATTTGGTAGCACAAGATTCTTGCAAGATATGATGAAACCAGAAGAAATTGGAAAAATTGCTGCCAACAAAGCAATAAAAAAGTTAGGACCAAAAAAAATTAAAAGTGAAAAAATTGGCGTTATATTCGATAAAAGAATTTCCAAAGGAATATTAAGCACACTAGCAAGTGCAATTAGTGCGAGTGCTATTGCAAGAGGAACTTCTTTTTTAAAAGATCAAATCAATTCTGAAGTTTTTCCAAATTCAATTAATATCATCGATGATCCAAAAATTGAAAAAGGATTAGGCTCCCAAAACTTTGATAGCGAAGGTGTCGAAACCAATTCTTTGAAACTTGTTGAGAATGGTATTTTAAAAAATTATTTAATTGATACTTATTATGGTAAAAAGTTAAATTTAAAATCTAATGGTAGATCTGGAGGAACAACAAACTTATATTTTGAAAACGGTACCTTAAGTTTTAAGGATTTGCTAAATTCAGAAAAAAAATTTCTATACATAACAGAGACTATAGGCCATGGAGGCAATATCATTACTGGAGATTACTCAGTTGGAGCTTCAGGATTTATGGTTGAGGATGGAGAATTAACTTACCCAGTTAGTGAAATAACTATAGCTGGAAATTTTAAGGAAATGTTTAAGAATATTAACTTGGCAAATGATTTAGAGATGAAGTACACAACAAATGCTCCTACTTTATTGATTAATCAAATGACAGTAGCAGGAAAATAATTATTTAATTTTTTTAAGTCTATATTCCCATAGACCCATTCTCTTATAAGCTACTTTTATAATCAATGCTTTTTTCTTATCGTACCATATTTCAAAATTTAATTTTTTATCATTGGGTAGATCTGGGTTGATAGAAAACAGTCTAAAATGTTCAACATCATATTCTTTATTGTAAAGTTTTATTTTTTTTTTTCCCAAAAATTCTATGTTTTGTCTTTTTACACTTCCAGATAATGGACTAATTTGTGTCTCGGTTTGCAAAATTCTATGATTCCACCAATGACCAATTATATTTTCTTTATCAGCCTCTCCTTTATATGATGACCCATCAATTATAAACTTCTCTTTTTTTTCGTCAAAAATTAAATTTACATATTTTCTTTTATCATTTTGAAATGTTTCTGAGTTAAATGAAATTAATTGATCTCCAATATACTCTTCGGTTCCACTACTATTTATAGAGAACACTGTAACACCCAATAATTTTACATTGAAATTAGTCCAATTTTTAACAATAAATTTATTTTCTTCATTTTTAAATGTAAAAATACTTTCCCCAATTTTTTCATCATCTTTAAATATCTCCATTTCTATGTTTGAATAATTTTTATAATGATCAGTATGTGCTTGCAAAAAAAGAGCAGATAAAACTAACAATATTACTAAGAATTTTCTCATTATTTCATATTATTTTAATTAACTTGTTTGAACTTTATATAGAATTTTTATGTTTAAAAGATAAATAGTCTAAATAATTATGTTTTTAACCATTAAAAATATCCCCTCAAAATCTTGGAGCTCAGAAAAACCTTTAAATTTAAAACCTAAATTTAAAACTTTTTTACTTTTATGTGTTGGTTTATCTTTGTTTGGGTTGGGAGAGGGTCTTTTATTAGTTTCTACTACTGGTAATTCTCCATGGTCTGTTCTTGCAGAAGGGCTATCAAACATATTAAATATTTCGATCGGATTATCTACATTCATAATAAGTATTATTGTTTTAGGTTTTTGGTTTCCACTTAAACAAAAACCAGGAATTGGTACAATTCTAAATATTTTAATTATAGCAGCTATAATCGATCTTACCCTTTTTCTTTTTGATCCTCCTTTGACTACTTTTTCAAAATATATTCTTGCTGTATTTTCTGTTTTGCTTGTCGGTCTGGGAAGTGGCATTTACTTAATTGCAAATTTAGGTCCTGGTCCTAGAGATGGATTGATGACAGGTTTAACAAAAAAAACTCAACTTCCTATTGCTTTAATTCGAGGTACTTTAGAAATTTCAGCTGTTATATCTGGTTGGTATTTGGGTGGAACTGTTGGCCTGGGTACTATAATATTTGCATTTGGGATAGGTCCTGCCGTAGCTTTAGGAATTTATATTGTGGATAAAGTTACGAAGTAAATGTTTTTAGCGGACAATTAGTCGATTGTTAATATTGAATAAAAATTGTAAGTATAAATTATGTCAATAAAAAATTGGATGAAAGAATCGGCGAATATTCTATTTGATGATAGTAAAAATGATTTAAGAGCACTTCCCAAAACTGTGAGACTACAAATATTATTAGTTTTAAGTTTTATATGGACAACAGTATTTAGTTTATACGTATTTTCATATGCCACTTTTGCATTTGGTTGGGCAGGAACATATGTTGCTCATATAGGTTTAATATTTGCTGTTTATTACACATTTAAACAATTTCATAGAGCTGAAGCAAAAGCTGTTAGTGTTTTTAAGACAAAAAACTTTGATCCATTTAAAATCATGACAATTGTTTTTGTTATAGTTTTTATTTTTGTTTTCTCTAAAGGTATTGAAGTATTGACAAGAACAAACTCCTACTCAATTCCATACGACGGACCTAGTAAATCAGCATTTGAAAAATGGCTGCCTTTTACTAAAAATAAATCTGAATAATAATTTTTTAAGAAGCTTCTGATAATTTAGAGAGCTTTTTTCTCTCATGAGGATCAAGCACAGCTTTCCTTAATCTGCATGAATTTGGCGTAATCTCTAATGCTTCATCAGAATTTAACATGCTCAATTGTTCAGCAATAGACATCTTTCTTACGGGAGTTAAAACAACATTTTCATCTGTTCCTTGTGTTCTCATATTTGTAAGTTTTTTACCTTTCATGACATTTATAATCATATCACCAGGTTTAGGTGAAAGTCCTACAATCATACCCGAATAAACTGGATCGTTATGAGTAACAAACATTTCTCCTCTTGCCTGTAGATTATAAATTGCAAATGCTACTGCTTTTCCTTGTTCCATTGAAATTAATGCACCATTTCTTCTGCCTTCCATATCTCCCTCAAATTTTCCATAAGAATGGAATATTCTGTTAATTACTCCTGTTCCTTTAGTTAGAGTAAGAAATCTACTGGTATATCCCATTAAACCTCTAGTTGGTGCATGAAAGATTAATCGTTTTTTATTTTTTCCAGTATCTTTAAGATCTATTAATTTCCCTTTTCTTTTATTCATGGAGTCTATAACTTTAGAAGAGAACTCTTCATCAAGATCCATAGTAATTTCTTCAATAGGTTCTAATTTTTCACCAATTTCATTTTTTTGAAATAAAACTCTAGGAGGGCTTACTGTCATTTCAAATCCTTCACGTCTCATTTGTGTTAGTAATATTTCTAACATCAATTCACCTCTTCCACTTATTTCAAATGAGTCTTTGTTGTCATTTTCTGAAAAAGAAATTCCAACATTATTTTGAGCTTCTTGAACTAATCTCTCTCTTATTTGAGTACTTGTAAGTTTTTTACCTTCAGTACCAGCTAATGGAGAACTATTTACTGTTATTTTAATAGACATTGTTGGAGGATCAATTGGGGTTGCTTGGATTGGTATATCTACCTCAGTATCACATATGGTATCAGCAACATTTGCTTTTTCTAATCCAGCGATAACTACAATATCTCCAGCTTCGCCAACTTCTATTGGTACTTTTTTTGTCCCCTCGTATCTAAATATTTTAGTCAACCTTCCCTCATCAACTTTTTCTCCATCAAGATTAATTGCCTTGATTTGTTGGTTTGCTTTTGCAGTACCTTGAGAAATTCTACCAACTAAACTTCTACCCAAAAAACTGTCCGCATATAAAAGAGTCGAAAGCATTGCAAAAGGTTTAGACTTATCAAATTCTACTGGCTTAACATGATCTATTACTAAATCTAATAATGGATTTAAATTCTCTCTTGGACCATCTATTTCGTTAGATGCCCAGCCAGATCTTCCACTTGCGTAAATAACTGGAAAATCTAACTGTTCTTCGTTAGCATCTAAGCTAACAAATAAATCAAATGTCTCATTTAAAACTTCATCGGCTCTTTGGTCAGCTTTATCTAATTTATTAATAACTACTATTGGTTTAAGGCCTTGTTTAAGTGCTTTAGCTAATACAAATTTAGTTTGAGGCATTACCCCTTCGGCTGAATCTATTAGCAATAACGCACCATCAGCCATACTAAGAACTCTTTCAACTTCTGCAGCAAAGTCTCTGTGTCCAGGTGTATCAATAATATTTATCCTAGAATCTTTCCAATTTATCGAAGCTGGTTTGGCAAGAATTGTAATACCTCTTTCCTTTTCAAGCTCACCAGTATCCATCAATCTTTCATCAATAACTTCGTTTTCTCTGAAAGAACCACTCTGTTTCATTAAGTTATCGATCAAAGTAGTTTTGCCGTGGTCAACATGAGCAATTATGGTGATGTTTCGTATAATTTTATTCATATTCCGCGTTCTTATATATGAAAAAAATTAATTTCAAACAAAAAAAATTAAATCATTTTTGAATATTCATTTTTAAATATCGTATAATAAACACCTTTTTTTGTGTAATTTAGTTGAATTAAATAATAAATAATTAAAACCAATTCTAATAGTTATTTAAAATGAATCTTATAAAAAAAATTTTGATAAATATTCAATATCAAGGAGTAAATAAAACAATCAAGAAAATATTAATTAAGCTATTAAACATAATTACATTTAAAAGTTTCAAAAAAGATATTTTAAAAAAAAAAATTTTAGAATTTGAAAAAACTGAAGATAGATTTAGCGAAATTTATAGATCTAATTATTGGTCTGATAATCAAAGCAGATCAGGAAAAGGTTCAAACTTTGAAAGTACAGAAAATATTAGATTACATTTACCAATTATTTTAAAAAAAAATAATATCAAGTCAGTTTTTGATGCGCCCTGTGGTGATTTAAATTGGATGATACATATATTGAAAAAGATAGATATTAAGTATCATGGATCTGATATTGTTCCAGATATTATTAATCAAAATAAAGAAAAATATGAAAACGAGAATATAAGATTTTCTAAGCTTGACATTACAAAAGATAAATTGCCAAGGTCTGATTTGATGATATGCCGCGATTTCTTATTTCACCTATCTTATAATGATATTTTCTTATTTTTTGAAAATTTTTTATCTTCAGAAATAAAATATATATTAATAAACAGTCATTCAAATAATAATAATATTTTTGAGAATAAAGATATAATTACAGGAGACTTTAGATTGTTAGATATATTCTCAGAACCTTTAAATTTTAAGAAAGAGTTTATTTACAAATTTGATGATAGAGATATTGATGAGATAAAAAATTTTAAAATGATGTATTTATTTAAAAAAGAACAAATAAGTAAAAATTTAAAAAAAAATTCTTAAAAAAAAAGGGCAGTAAAAACTGCCCCTTTTGAATTTTTTTGAGTAAAATTCGAATTACATTCCCATTCCACCCATGCCGCCCATACCACCCATTCCTCCAGGGGGCATACCGGCTCCACCAGCATCTTTTTCCTCTGGTTTGTCTGCAATCATGGCCTCGGTTGTTACTAACAATCCAGATATAGAAGCTGCATCCTGAAGTGCTGTTCTTACAACTTTAACTGGATCGATAATACCTTCTTTAAACATATCAACATATTGCTCTGATTGTGCATCGTAACCATTGCTAGGCTTGTTGGTTTCTAATAATTTTCCAACAACTACTGATCCATCAACACCTGCATTTGTTGTGATTTGTCTAATAGGCGCTTGCAAAGCACTTTTGACAATTTCTACACCAGCTTTTTGATCATCACCTTTTACTTTTAGACTATCAAGTTCTTTTGAAGCATAAAGTAATGCACATCCACCACCTACAACAATACCTTCTTCAACTGCAGCTCTTGTAGCGTTTAGTGCATCCTCAACTCTATCTTTTCTCTCTTTAACTTCAACTTCTGTAGCACCACCAACTTTGATTACTGCTACACCACCAGCTAGTTTAGCAAGTCTCTCTTGTAGTTTTTCTCTATCATAGTCTGATGTTGTTTCTTCGACTTGAGCTTTGATTTGAGCACATCTTGCTTCAATATCAGATTTTTTTCCTGCTCCACTTACAATCGTACTATTTTCTTTATCAACTTTTACACGTTTTGCAGAACCAAGATCATTGAGTTTAACATTTTCAAGTTTAATACCTAAATCCTCAGAGATAACTTGTCCGCCTGTAAGAATTGCAATATCTTCTAACATTGCTTTTCTTCTATCTCCAAAACCAGGTGCTTTAACAGCAACAACTTTCAAACCACCTCTAAGTTTGTTAACAACAAGTGTTGCAAGTGCCTCTCCTTCGACATCTTCTGAAATTATCATTAATGGTCTACCTGCTTGTACAACAGCCTCTAACAATGGAACCATTGGTTGAAGATTTGTTAATTTTTTCTCGTGAAGAAGAATTAGCGGATTCTCTAACTCTGTAGTCATTTTATCACCATTTGTAATAAAATAAGGAGAAAGATAACCTCTATCAAATTGCATACCTTCTACTACATCAAGTTCTGTCTCAATTCCTTTTGCTTCTTCAACAGTAATTACTCCTTCATTTCCAACCTTTTGCATAGCTTTTGAAATCATTGCACCGATTTCTTTATCACCATTTGCTGAAATTGTTCCAACTTGTGCAATCTCATCGCTATCTTTCACTTTTTTAGCTGATGAAATTAATTTATTTTTTACATGATCTACAGCAGCATCAATCCCTCTTTTAACATCCATTGGGTTCATTCCTGCTGTTACATACTTACAACCTTCTTTAACAATTGCTTGAGCTAAAATTGTTGCAGTTGTTGTTCCATCACCAGCCTCATCATTGGTTTTGCTTGCAACTTCTTTTACCATTTGTGCGCCCATGTTCTCAAATTTATCATCAAGATCAATTTCTTTTGCAACTGAAACACCATCTTTAGTTGTTCTTGGTGCACCATAAGATTTGTCAATAACAACATTTCTTCCTTTTGGTCCAAGAGTAACTTTTACAGTGTTGGCAAGTATATCAACTCCCTTTAACATTGATGCTCTAGCATCTGAATCAAATTTTACTATTTTAGCCATTATTAACTCTCCTTATTATTATTTACCTGTTGCAATACCCATAATGTCTGACTCTTTCATTATGCTGTACTCTTTACCATCAATTTTAACTTCTGTTCCTGACCATTTACCGAATAAAACTTTGTCTCCTACTTTAACGTCCATAGGTATTAGTTTTCCATCTTCAGTTTTTGCACCTCCGCCAACAGCAACAACTTTACCTTCTTGAGGTTTTTCTTGAGCTGTATCTGGAATAATTATGCCACCAGCAGTTTTCTCGCTGCTATCTAAAACTTCTATTAAAACACGGTCATGTAACGGTTTAAACTTCATACGAATTCTCCTTTAAATTAGCAGTCATATAGAGACATATTTAATAATTTTCAAGATCTTGAATAAAAATTATGGTCTAAAAAACTCAAGAATTAAGCTTATTTTTAAGCTATACCTCAAGTATGCACCAAAACTTAGACAAAGATGGATTAAGATCAAAAATAAACAGTTACGAATTATTTTTTATCGACATATGGGGAGTGATCCACAATGGCTTACAAATTTTTGAGGATTCAATTGAAGTGTTAGAAAATTTGAAAAAAAACAATAAAGAGTTCGTTTTGCTTACTAACGCGCCAAGACCAAATTCTACAGTTAATGAATTCTTAAAAAAAATGGGGCTCAAAAAATTTTATGAATATGTATACACTTCTGGAGAAGCTTCATTAAAATATTTAATGGAAAATTTTTCTAATTCAAAATTTTATCACATTGGACCACCAAGAGATTTTGACTTATTTAAAAGATTCGAACAAAATAAAGTTAGCAATATTAATCAAGCTGATTATTTTATTTGTACAGGGTTATTTGAAGATCATGAGACAAAACTTGAATATTATGAAGATTTACTTGAAAAATTTTCAAATAAAAAATTTGTATGTACAAATCCAGACCTAATTGTTGATAGAGGTGATGTTAGAGAGTTTTGTGCTGGATCAGTTGCAAAAATCTTCGAGGAAATTGGTGGAAAAGTAATTTACTTTGGAAAACCTTATCCTCCGGTTTATAATTTATCTGCTAACATAAATGGCAAAAATGTTTTGTGTATAGGAGATAATATGAATACAGATATAAAAGGAGCTAATATTCAAAATTTTGACAATCTGCTAATAACGAGTGGTGTACATAAAAAAGAATTAAGTAGTTTTAATATTGATAAACTAGAAAAAAAATATGGAGTGAGCGTGAATTACACTCAAACAAAATTAAAATGGTGAATAAAATTAAAATCTACAAAAATTTCAAAATTTTAAGAAAACATCAAAATGCAATGATATTAATTGGCAATTTTGATGGGTTACATCTGGGTCATCAGAGATTATTCAAAGAAGCAAAAAAATATAAAAAAAAATATAATTCAAAAATTGGAGTAGTTACTTTTGACCCAATACCAAAAATGTATTTTAATAAAGGTATTACGAATTATCGACTCTCAAATCTTAATCAAAAAAGTAAATATTTTAGTGATTATAATGTAGATTTTTTAATAAATAAAAAATTTGATAAAAAATTCTCTAAAATATCTTGTCATAACTTTATTAAAAATATTTTATGTAAAAAGTTAAATGCAGATTATATCTTCGTTAGTAATAATTTTAGATTTGGCAATAAAAGAGAGGGAGACGTAAATCTATTAAAAAGATTTCAAAAAAAATATAATTACAAATTAATTAATCCAAAACCTTTATATAAAAAAAATAAAATTATTTCCTCAACATTGATAAGAAAATTAATTGAAAATGGTAATTTAAAAATTGCAAATCAACTTTTATCTAAAAATTGGTCAATAGAAGGCGTTGTAGAAAAAGGTAGAATGATGGGAAGAAAAATTGGCTTTCCTACATGCAACATAAAGATAAAAAATTATGTAATACCAAAAGTAGGAGTTTATGCAGTTGATGTTTATATCGAAAAAAACAGAAAAAAGATCAAAGGAATAGCAAATATTGGGTATAGGCCTACTTTTAATCAAAAAAAATTACTATTAGAGGTAAATTTATTTAAATTTTCTGGAAATCTTTATAATAAAAATCTAACTGTTAACTTTACAAAATTTATTAGAGGAGAAACAAAATTTAAAAATATTGATGCTTTGAAAAAACAAATAAATAAAGATATCAAAGTAGCTAAAAGATAAATTTCATGAGCAAGGAACATATAAATCTACCTAAAACAAATTTCTCAATGAAGGCAAATTTGCCAAATAAGGAGCCAAATTTCATTGAATTTTGGAAGAAAATTGACCTTTACAATTTGTTAAGACAAAAAAGTAAAGGGCAAGAAAAATTTGTACTTCATGATGGGCCTCCATATGCAAATGGAAATATTCATATGGGAACCGCTTTGAATAAAATCCTAAAAGACATAATTACAAAATTTCATCAAATGGATGGTAAAGACTCAGTTTATGTTCCAGGATGGGATTGTCATGGTTTGCCTATTGAGTGGAAAATTGAAGAACAGTACAAAAAGAATAAAAAAAATAAAAATGATGTTCCAATTATTGAATTCAGAAAAGAATGTAGAGAATTTGCAAATAAATGGATAGACGTCCATAAGGGAGAATTTACAAGACTTGGGGTAATCGGTGATTGGGAAAATTACTATTCAACAATGTCATTTGATGCTGAAGCTCAAATAGTTAGAGAGCTTGGAAAATTTCTTAAGGAAGGAAGCCTTTATAGAGGTTACAAGCCAGTTCTTTGGTCAACTGTTGAAAAAACAGCTTTAGCTGATGCTGAGGTTGAATACATGGATCATGTTTCAGATACTATTTATGCAGCATTCAAGGTGAAAAATTCAAATTTAGATATAATTAAAGGTGCTGATGTAATAATTTGGACGACAACTCCGTGGACTATTCCAGCAAATAAAGCTTTAGCTTACAATGCTGGCCTAAAATATGTTTTACTTGAAATAAACGATAACAAAAATTTTGTTGATAGAAAAATAGTAATTGCAAAGGATCTACTAGAACCTTTTAAAAAAGATATTTCTATTGAAAATATAAAAGTTTTAAATGAATTTTTAGGAAAAGATTTAAAAGGAACAATTTGTAGTCATCCATTTTCTAAAATGGGATATGATTATGATATCCCAATGCTTGAGGCTAATTTTGTTACTACTGAGCAAGGTACAGGCATTGTACACTGCGCTCCGAGTCATGGACCTGATGATTTCAATCTTTGTTTAAATAATAATATTAAAGCAATTGAAACAGTTGATGGTGATGGAAAATATACAAATGAAATTAAACATTTTGAAGGTTTACATATTTTTAAGGTCAATAACTTAATTATTGAAAAATTAAATGAGCAAAAAAATTTAGTAACAAACGGAAAACTTACTCACTCTTATCCCCATTCTTGGAGATCAAAAGCTCCATTAGTTCACAGAGCAACTCCACAGTGGTTTATTTCCATGGAAAGTCATGGGTTAAGGGATAAAGCCTTAAAAGCTATCGATAATACAGATTTTTATCCTTCCAAAGGAAAAGAAAGAATAAAATCAATGATTGAAACTAGACCTGATTGGTGTGTATCAAGACAGAGAGTTTGGGGTGTACCGCTACCGATTTTTATTTCAAAAAAAACAGGTGATGTTTTAGTTGATGATGAAGTTTTTGAAAATATTGCAAAAATTTACGAAAAAGAAGGTTCTGATTGTTGGTTTAATGAAGACTATCAGATATTTCTTGGAGATAAGTATAAAGCAGAAGATTATGAAAAATTATCAGATATAGTTGAGGTTTGGTTTGATAGTGGATCCACTCATTCTTTTGTCTTAGAAAAAAGAGATGACCTTAAATGGCCTGCATCGATGTATTTAGAGGGTTCAGATCAACATAGAGGATGGTTTCACTCTTCATTACTAGAGTCATGTGGAACAAGAGGTGTTGCTCCATTTGAAAGCATTCTTTCTCATGGTTTTGTCGTAGATGGAAAAGGTCTAAAAATGTCAAAATCAACAGGTAACGTAATTGCTCCACAAGATATACTTAAAAAATACGGAGCTGATATATTAAGAATTTGGGTTGCTTCTTCAAATTATGCTGAGGATCTTAGAATAGATTATTCAATTTTAGATCAACATGCAGAGTCTTATAGAAAAATTAGAAACACGTTTAGATATCTTTTAGGAAATATTCAAGATCAACATGAAAGTCTTGATTTTGAAAAAGTTAAGTTTGAAAACTTTGACTCACTTGAAAAATTTATGCTTCACAGAATTTACGTAATTAATGAAAATTTTAAGAACAATTTTAAAGTTTATAATTTCCATAATTTGTACAAAGAGTTACTGAATTTTTGTACAGTAGAGCTTTCTGCTTTTTATTTCGATATCAGGAAAGATACTTTGTATTGTGAGGCTTTAAATTCCAATAAAAGAAAAAACTGCATAACTCTTTTAAATATTATTTTGCAATGTCTTCTTAAATGGTTTGCACCAATATTATCTTTTACAACTGAAGAAATTTATCAATTGGTAAAAAAAGAAGAAGACAGCCAAAGTATACATTTACAAAATTTCGCTTCTGTTCCAAATTCGTGGAACAATGAAGAGATTAGCTCAGATTGGGAATATGTAAAAAAAATTAGAGATATAGCAAATATTTCAATTGAGAACATGAGAGCTGAAAAATCAATTGGCTCAAGTTTAGAAGCAATGATTGAAATAAAGTTAAATAAAGAATTTTATGATAAAGCAAAAAATATAAATTTTGCTGAAATTTGTATAACTTCATCTGCTTCTGTAATTAAAGAAGAAAATTTAAAAAATAGTATTGATGTAGTTGCAAAAAAAGCTCAGGGAACAAAATGCCCAGTTTGTTGGAAAATTTTTGAATCAAGTTGTGAAAGGCATGGACATCTTAATTTAAATGGGCAATGAAAAAATAAATAAACTTCTTCTTGGTTTTATAATTTTAGTTGTATGTTTTGCGTTAGATAGATTTTCAAAAATATATATTTTAAATATTTTAAATAATGAAGGACAAGTTGATTTTTATATAAATCAATTTTTAAATATTTATTTAGTTTGGAATACAGGAATAGGATTTGGTTTATTTTCTTCAGAAGATAAACTTTTCTATAATATCTTTACTGCAATTATAGTAATTATAAACTTGGTAATATTGTATTTCGCTTTGATTGAATCAAAAATTAAATCATTTTTTTTAATGATAATATTAGGAGGTTCTTTAGGAAACTTATTTGACCGAGTTTATTACAGAGCTGTTCCAGATTTTGTAGATTTAAATTATGCAGGATATCATTGGTTTATCTTTAATGTAGCTGACATATTTATAACAATTGGTATTATATGCCTTATTTTATCTGAATTTATATTCTATAAAAAAAAAGATGAAAAAAATTAAATTAAATTTAATCTTATTAATCGGTTTAGTTCCATTATTAACTTTTTGTGGCGGAGTTAAAGATGCATTAGAAGGTAAAAAAAGATCTGAACAAAGTGATGAATTTCTTGTAAAAAAAAAAAATCCTCTCCAAATGCCACCTGACATGAATAAACTTCCTATGCCAGGAGATGATTTGGAAGTAAGTAGTCAATCAAATAGCGAAGAAGTAAAAGATTTACTCAAAATAAAAGACGATGATAATTCTGAGGACTCTAGAAGTGGCTCAGATTTATTAAATAATATGAAAAAGAAAATCCAGTAATTAATGGAGACAAAACATATTATTTACAAAAATTTCAATAATAAAAATAAACAATTAAATAAAAAAAAACTTTCTAATTTCCTAAAGTTTAAAATTTTAATTGAAAAATATCCTTTATTAAAATCTTTAATAAACAATTATAATTACTCATTTCAAAAAAAAAATTTACTAAAATTCAAAAAATATGATGAATTTAATTTAATAGGAATGGGAGGATCTATTTTAGGTGCACAAGCTATTTATGATTTTCTTAAACATAAAATCAAAAAAAAATTTTTCTTTTATAATAACCTGCAGAGCAATAGAATCACAAAATCAAATAAAAAACGTTTAAATATAATTATATCAAAATCTGGAAATACTTTAGAAACGTTATCAAATTTAAATCTGGTTTTAACGAAACAAAAAAAAAATAAAAATTTAATAATCACTGAAAACAAAAATAATATCCTAAGAGCTATGGCGAATAAACTGAAATCTGATGTAATAGATCATAAGAATTATATTGGGGGTAGGTACTCAGTATTATCTGAAGTTGGAATGGTTCCAGCAGAATTGATGGGTTTAAATGAAACAAAATTTAAACGATTAAATTATCTAATAAAAAATAAAACATTTATTAATTTTTTAATTGAAAATGTTTGTTCAATTCACTCAAATATTATTAAAGGAAAAAAAAATTGCGTAATTTTAAATTATGATGAAAAATTAAATAACTTTTTGAAATGGTATCAGCAATTATCTGCTGAAAGTTTAGGAAAAAAGGGTAAGGGCTTTTTTCCTATAATCTCTACAATGCCAAAAGACAATCATAGTCTTTTACAACTTTATTTAGATGGTCCAAAAAATAATTTCTTTAGTTTTTTTTTCACTAGAGAGAAAAGTCAACTTAAATTTAATAATGTATATTTAATTGATGGATTGGAGCACTTAAAAAAGAGCAGCTTAGATCAAGTGATGTATGCTCAAAAAAAAGCTACGCAAAATGTATTTAATAAGAAAAAATTATCATTTAGAAGTTTTGAAATTAAAAATAAAAATGAGGAAACTTTAGGTGAACTATTTACATATTTTATTTTAGAAACACTAATGCTAAGCTCCTTATTAAATGTAAATCCAATTAACCAACCTTCTGTTGAATTGATTAAAATAGAAACAAAAAAAATCCTAAAATAGTAATTTACCAAATATTATTTTTGATAAACCATATTTTTTTTCTCTAAGTACTTTAAAATCTTCTATAAAATTTTCTTTAAATTTCTTGTTTCTATGTATTACTATTAATGTACTTTTGTGAGCAATTTTTAAGTCTAAAATTTTCTTTAATAATTTATTTATATTTTTATCTTTAAATGGTGGATCCAAATAAATTAAATTAATTTTTTCATTATCTATATTTTCTTTAGAAATTTCATATGCATTTATTTCCCTGATGACTGAATCTTTATCAATTTCTAACTCCTTAATGTTTTTTTGTAAAATTTTCAAAGAGGGTTTGTAATTTTCAAAAAAAAAAACTTTTTTTACTCCTCTAGACAAACATTCAATGCCAAACGAACCAGAACCGGAAAATAAATCCAAAACTACGTCATTTTTGAATTTAATTTTTTCATTCTTAGAATGCTCTAAAATATTAAATATCGACTCTCTAACCATATCTTTTAAAGGTCTTGTTGTTTTATCTGTAGGATTATGAATTAATTTCCCTCTTAGTTTTCCACCAATTACTCTCATTTATCTATGACTTTATGACCTATATCTGATCTATAAAAACCATCTTCCCAATTTAATTTATTAATCTGATTGATGATTTCTTTTCTACTTGATAAATAACTATCTGAGATATTAACAAAATTTATTACCCTACCTCCAACTGCTACAATTTTGTTTCCAGAGCTTTTTGTTCCAGCATGAAAAATAAAATTATCTTTAGTTGATTTGAATTCTTTTAAATTTTTAATTTCAACATTCTTATTATATTTTTCAGGATATCCTTTTGAGCATAAAGCAATGCACATACTTTTTTTATTTTTCCATTTTATTTCGTGGGTCTTTAATTTTGAATTACAACAAGAATTTATTATTTCCAATAAATCACTGTCAACCAATGGTAATATAGTTTGGCATTCAGGATCACCCATCCTGACATTATATTCAATTAGGTATGGTTCATTACTTTTTATCATTAAGCCGGCATATAAAAAACCAACGTACTTCTCATTCATTTCACTTATAGCTTTTAACGTTGGCTCAATTATTTTGTTTAAAATTTTATTCTCTAAATCATCATTAATTAAGCTTGAAGGTGAATAAGCTCCCATACCACCTGTATTTTTTCCAGTATCACCCTCACCAACTCTTTTATGGTCTTGAGCTGTATTAAAAGTTTTATAACTAATTCCATCTGAAATAATAAAAAAACTCATCTCATCACCTTCTAGGAATTCTTCGATTAATAGTTGATCTGTTTTCCCAAATTTACCGTCAAATATTTCATTAACAGCAGTTTTAGCCTCATCAACATTTTGACAAATATAAACACCTTTACCTGCAGCAAGAACATCTGCTTTTACAACAAGAGGAAAATTAGATGACGATAAAAATATAAATGAGTCTTCTTTAGATTTACAAATTTTAAATTTAGCGGTTGGTATGTTAAATTTCTCACAAATTTGTTTTGTAAATATTTTTGAGCCTTCTAATTGAGCTACTTTTTTTCTAGGACCAAAAACTTTAATATTTTTTGACTCTAGGAAATCTACTAATCCTTCGACTAATGGTTTTTCTGGACCAACAATCACCAATTCGATTTGTTCTTTCTTAATAAAATTATACAAATCTTGAAAATTTTCCAAATTTAAATCAATATTTACAGATATTTCTTCGGTACCAGCATTACCTGGTATTGAATATATTTTTGTTATTTTTTTTGAATTACTTAAGTGATGAACTAGAGCATGTTCTCGTCCTCCACTTCCAATAATTGCAATTTTCATTTAGTAAATATATATCTTAAATATGTTAAATAAGTTAGCTAAATTAAAATACTTAGCAAATAATTTTGAGATCATTGAAGATGGTGATCATGTGATTTGTGCTATCTCACAAAAAAAAATACCACTTGAAAACTTAACTTATTGGAACGTTGAAGAGCAGGAAGCCTACTTTTCGTATGTTGAGGCCTCAATGAAAAGAGATTTATTAGATAAAAACTGATTATGTTTTCCACCTATCATGAGTCCAGATCCACTGGTCTACATTTTTTAAAATCATTTTTTCAAGTATCTTATTTAGATGTTCAGTGATTTCTTTGATTGATTTATTGTTCCCGATTTTAATCGGTTCTGAAACAAACATTTTAAAATAATTATTTTTTCTTCTCTCTATATAAATAGGCACTAGATCACATTTATATTTTTTAATTAATTGTGCGGGTATGGTAGTAGTACTAGCTGGTTTACCAAAAAAATTAATTTTTATACCTTCTCTTACTCTTTGGTCTATCATTAGAGCTACTGAGTTACCTTTCTTTATATTTTCAATAATCCGTCTTGTGCCTGATCTTCCTTTTTTAATTTGATTTTTGCATATAAAATTTTCTCTAATTTCTTCCATAGTTTTGTTAAGGAATACGTTATTTAGCGGTCTATAAATGGCGCACAAATTTATACCAGCTTTTTCAATTTGGAGCGCCATTAATTCAAAATTATTGAAATGACCAGATATAAATACAGCTCGTCTTTTTTCTCTCTTAATTATGTTTAGGTTTTCAAGCCCGTCTATTTCAATAAATTTATTTAATTTACTATTTCTAAATGCTTTAAGAAAAGGATATTCTGCGAGTATTCTTCCATAATTTCCATATATTTTGCTAATAATTTTATTGTAATTTTTTTTGTCTACAATACCAGATTGTTCCAAATTATTTTGAATTAACTTTTTTGATCTAAATATCGGTCCAAACAAGCGCCCAATAAAATCTCCCAAATTAGATCCATTTTTATAACCAATTATAATTAGTATAAAAAAAAACAATTTTATTAAAATAAATTCAATTAAATAAAAAAACTTCCTCATAATTTCTTTAATAAAAAATTTTTAAATTCTTTTTCTTTTTCAATTTTTAATCCTATTTTTAAAAATTGGATATTTTTTTTTTGTATATTTGATAATCGATTGTAGTCTTTTTCGGTTGTTATAATTTTTAATTTATTACTCTTAGCCATATTTTTTATATTATTTATATCAGAATTTTTATATTTATAATGGTCTGGAAAAGTCATTATTTTTTTTATCTTAAAATTATATTTTTTTAATGTTTGTTGAAATTCTAAAGGATTACCTATGCCTGAAAAAACTAGAAAGTTATTTTTAAATTTAAAAGACTCAAGATTTCTAGGAGTATATTTGGCTCTAAATATTTTTAAATTTGGATTTAATCTCTTTAGATTTTTTTCGAAACTTTTATTATTTTTTTCACCATTAAGAAATGCAAGATCATAATTTAAAATATTCGTAATTCTTTCCCTTAATGGCCCAGCAGGCAAAACTAGTCCATTTCCAACTAGCTCTGAACTATTAAAACAAGCAATAGAAATATCATAATTTAAACTTTTATCTTGTAAACCATCATCTAATATAGCTAGCTGGTATTTTTTTCTCTCAGCAATTCTCAGCGCGATATCTCTAAAACTTAAACAAATCAGATTTCCATATTTTGATAAAATATTTTGCTCATCAATTTGATCAATATATTTTTTTTTAATAAACACAGTTTTAAACCTATATTTTAACATATCATTTATTTTTAAAACTAAAGGTGTTTTTCCAGTTCCACCTAAGTAAATATTTCCAACACAGATTGTTTTTATTTTGAAATATTTTTTTGAACTTAAAGATTTAAAAAAATTAAAAATAATTGTTATCAAACTAAATGGTAATAGTAATAATGATATGAAATTGAAACTATCCCAAAAAATGGGTCTTTTTACTTTCATTATAAATAATTTTTAATTTCTTTAACGTTATTTTCAAAAATTTTAGCACCTAAATAATTAATCTTATTAAGTTTACTATTTGATATTTTGTAATTATGATTTTTTACAAATACCTTTTCCATTTGATCAATATTTTTAATCTCTGAAGATATTTTTAAACTTTTTAATTCTTTATATATTTCTTTAAAATTATTTACTTTTCTACCATGCATCACGTAATTACCCATTCTTACAGCTTCTAATGGGTTTTGTCCTCCATGGTTTACTAAAGATCCACCAATAAATGTTACATTTGAAAGTCTTAAAAATTTTGACATTTCTCCATATGTATTAACAATATATACGTCACAATCATCAGATGGTTTATGTTCGCTTGATCTTTCGGTAACTATCAGTTTTAATTTTCTAAGTTCTTGCTTTATATCTTCTGATCTATTTATGTGACGCGGAACCAATATTGTAATTAAATTTTTAAACTTTTTCTTTAATTTTAAATGTAATTTTCCAATGATTTTCTCTTCATTATAATGAGTGCTGGCTGCACAGAATACTTTTTTATTTTTAAAATATTTTTGAACATTTTTCTTCAAACTTTGTTTATCATTTTTGAAATACTTTAAATTTCCTACAAATTTAATTTTTTTAACACCTAATCTTTTTAAATAATTTTGGGTTTCTTGATTTTGAGGTAGAGCTATAGTTATTTTACTAAAAACATTCTTTGCAAAAGATCTAAAGATTTGCCATCTTTTGAAACTTTTACTCGTAATTCTAGCATTGATTAAAATAAGAGGAATTTTTTTTGAATTTATTCTTTCATACATATTCGGCCAGATTTCAGAATCTACAAATATTGCGATTTTTGGTTCCCAATAATTTAAAAATTTATTGCATATAAATCCAATATCAAATGGATAGTAAATATGAGTTGTTTTCTTTAATGGTTTCTTTGCAATTATTGATGCAGAACTTAAAGTAGATGAAGTAAGTAAAATTTTTTTTATAGATTTGTCTTTTTCAAACTTATTTATCAAAGGAAGAATGCTCATGATTTCCCCAACACTTGCACCATGGAACCATACGGTTGTATCAGTCTTTTTTAAATTATAATAAGCATACTTTTCTAAGATCCTTCTCCAATCTTCCTTTCCATTAATCATTCTTAAAAATAATATAAATGGAGAGATTAAAAAAAAAATAATTCCTAATATATTATACAAAAAATACATTAGTTATTTTTTATTTGTCTCTCGTAGAAGTTTTTATAAAGCAATGAATTTTTGATTAGATCATCATGTCTCCCTGATGATTCTATAGAACCTTTATCAACAACATAAATTTTTTCTGAATTAAGAATAGTTGATAGTCTATGAGCAATTACAACTGTTGTTTTATTTTTTGTTAATTCCTCAATAGCTTTTTGTATTTTTTCCTCTGTTTCAGAGTCAAGAGATGAAGTTGCTTCGTCTAGAAGAATTATTTTGCTATCCTTTAACAAAGCTCTCGCTATCGAAAGTCTTTGCTTTTCACCACCTGATAATTTTACTCCATTTTCTCCTATAACAGTCTGAAATTTATTTTCTAATTTTTCTATAAAATCTGTACACATTGATATTTTTGCAGCTGTAAAAATTTCTTCGTCACTCGCCTCTGGTTTGGCATATTTGATATTATTAAAAATAGTATCATCAAAAAGTGTTGTATTTTGATCAACAATAGATATTTCTTTTCTTAATGATTTAAGATTTAGGTTTTGTACTTTTTGATTATCAATTAGAATTTCTCCAGAGTCTGCATCATAAATTCTTGGTATTAAATTTAATATTGTAGATTTTCCTGATCCGCTGTGGCCTACCAAAGCTGTCATTTTTCTGCCAGCTATATCAATATTAATATCTTTAAGGACTATATTGTTAAGATTTGATTTGTAACTAAAATTAATATTTTGAAATTTTATTGATGCATTACTTATATCTAATTTTTTTCCATTTTCATTTGTTGAAATTCTATTTTGTTGATCAATAATAGGTAATATTCTTTTTCCTGCCGATAGTCCTTGGCCAAAAGCGACATTAACTGTTGCTAAAGATTTTACTGGTTGATAAGCAAGCATCATTGCAGCCAAAAAAGAGAAAAAATTGTTTATACTAAGCTGTTCATTCATAATTAATTTTCCTGAGTAAAAAATTAATATCGCAATCATTATTCCAGTTACAACTTCCATTATTGGAGTGGATCTTATAAAAACAGTTGCAATTTTTATTGATTTTTCTTTTAGATCATTGACGAATTTTTCTGATCTTTCATGTTCATAATTCTCTCTTTGAAAAATTTTTATAATTTTATGATTTTTAAAAAGATCAATTAAATATTTATTTAAGTCGCCTGATTTTTCTTGTGCTTCTGTGGCAACTTTAATAATACGTTTTCCTAATTTTTTTGCAGTTACAGTAGCTATAGGTAGCATAATTAAAGCTATAAGAGAAAGTCTCCAATTTTGAAAGAACATCACAAATAATAAGCCAATAAGTGTTAAGCCATCTTTGAATAAATTTAAAACTGCATTACTTAGCATTCCGGTTATTTGATTTACATCAAAGTTGAGATTTGAAATATATTTACCTGAATGTTTATCTTCAATTTTTTCAGTATCAGCTTTTATGAAAGAAGATAACATATCGATTTGAATATTTTTTTTCACTTCCTCTGCAGTTTTTATCATTAAAACTTTTGCTAAATATAGAGATATACCTTTAGTAGCAAAAGCTATTATGATTAAAAGTGGAATAATGAAAATTAAACTTTGATCTTTATTTATAAAAATTTTTTCTATCGCGGGGTCAAGTAACCATGCCGTTGCTGATGTGGCGCCAGCAACTAAAATAGAAAATACTATAGCAAGTATTATTTTGTTAAGATGTTTTGTTGTATAATCATTGTATAATCTTTTTATAATATCAATATTTTTCATTAAGTTAATTTTCCTACTAACAAAATTATTAAAATAATAAGACCCAAAAGATTGTTACTTTTAAATTTTCTTAAGCAGTCATTCCCACTTTCGGTATTTAATTTAAGAGATTGAAAAATTAACAAATGAGTTAAAGGCACTATTAAGGCAATGTAATATAAATAATTAAAATTCATTTTATAACCAACAAGAAATAATGATATTAAAAATATAATGTAACAAAACGATATAAATTTTTTTGGGTTATTTTTAAATTTAATCGATGTTGATTTAACTCCAATTATTTCATCATCATTAATATCTTGATATCCATATATTGTGTCGTAACCTAATGTCCAAAATATGGCTCCTAAATAAAATATAATTGGTATTATAGAAACTTCATTTTGAATGGATATCCATGCCAAAACTAGACCGTAATTAAAAGTAATACCTAAAAAAAGTTGAGGCCAGTAAGTAAATCTTTTCATTAATGGATATGTAAAAGCTAATGGCATTGAAAGAAGAGCCATATAAATAGTAAATTTATTAAAATTTATCAAAACTAAAAACGCAATTAAACATAAAATTGCAGCATATATTGCAGCATTAAATACTGAAATTTTTTCTGACGCGATTGGTCTATTTTTTGTTCTTTCGACTAACTTATCAATTTTTCTATCAGTTATATCGTTAACAATACATCCTGCTGATCTCATTAGAACAGATCCAGAAAAAAATAAAAAAGCATAAATAAAATAAGTATTTAAAGAAAGAGAAAAATCATATGAAATTGTTAAACCCCAAACACATGGCCAAAATAGAAGCATGAAACCAATTGGTTTATTAAGTCTTGTTAATTCAATAAAAATTTTAACCTTTTCTGACATAATTTACTTGTAAATAACAAAGCGTAGATTCATAATCAAATTGATTCGCATGAATATTGATTACACTGTTACTGCATTAATGTTTCCCGCCATTCCTTTGATTATGGCTGTCTATAGTAACAGATTTCATACATTAAGTGGTTTGATTAGAAAAATACACGACGAATATGTTTTTGAAAAGCATACTCCTCCAGAGTGGAAGCAGCAGCTAATTAATTTAAATGATAGGGTAAAAAATTTAAGGATTACTATACTTTTTTCAGCATTTGGTTTCTTATTTAATATGCTTACAGTTTTTGCTCTTTATTTAGAGACATATTTTTTAGCTAGAATAATATTTGGCTCTTGTTGTTTATCGATGATGGTATCAATAATATTTTTTATAAGAGAAATACAAATCTCGACTAGAGCGTTAAAACTTCATCTTTCAGATATGGATGATCAATTTAAGGAATAATAACTGCTGGTCCAGTTAAAACTCTATTCTCTAAATCTATGTGAGCTTGTTTAGCCTCACTTAACTTGTATTTTTTAGATACCTCAATTTTTATTTTCCCTGAGAGAACTGCATCAAAAACTAATTTAGCAGATTTTTCTAATTCATCTCTTGTAATTGTATAATGCATTATTGACGGTCTCGTAAAAAAAAGACCTTTTGTATTTATATGTTTTTTGACATCTATAGTGTGAACATATCCAGATGCATTTCCAAATGCTACCATCATCCCTCTAATTTTTAAACATTCTATTGATCCCTCAAAAGTTTTTGCTCCAACACCATCATAGACAACATCTATTCCGTTTTTACCTACTATTTTTTCAACTTCTTCCACAAAATTATGATCTGTATAATTGATGACATGATGACACCCATTTTTTTTTGCTATTTCAACTTTTTCTTTAGATCCGACTGTTCCAATGACTTCACATCCTAATGCATTAGCCCACTGGCATAATATTTGACCAACACCACCAGCTGCAGCATGAAATAAAACTTTATCTCCTTTTTTTACAGCATATGATCTGTGTAACAAATATTCTGAAGTTATTCCTTTTAATAAAATACAAGACGCTACTTCATCTGAAATACCTTCTGGCACCATGACTAATTTTTCTTCTGGCATTATTTGTTTTTCTGAGTATCCACTTATTGGAGCAGATGCATGACTTACTCGATCTCCAACTTTAAAAAGACTTACTTCTGAGCCAATTTCTTCAACTACTCCAGATGCTTCTAATCCAAGTCCACTTGGTAATTCAATCGGATACAAACCTGTTCGATGGTATACATCAATATAATTAAGTCCGATTGACAAATTTTTAACAAGAACTTCCTTTGGACCAGGTTTACCGATTTCAATATCCTTGTATTCTAAGACTTCTGGACCACCAAACTTTTCAAATCTTATAGCTTTCATATTTACTTTACAAAATTACCGTTATGGTAATCATCAATTGCTTGAAGTATTTCTTGTTTGGTGTTCATGACGAATGGGCCACCTCTTGCAATCTGTTCTCCTATCGGTTTTCCAGATATTAGTAAAAATTTAGCGTTTGTTAAAGCAGTTACTTTTAAGTTTTCACCTTTAGATAATAAAATTAAAGTAGAGTCTTTAACATTTTCATGTTTATTGTTTCCAATTTCTATCTCACCTTCAATTAAATATATGAATGAATTGTGTGTGGATGGAACTTGATGATTAAAAATTTTACTTTCATTTAATTCTACATCAAAATAAATTGGATCGACATTGTGTTTTTTTATTGGACCTTCTGAATTTTCAAACTTTCCAGCTATTACTTTTATAAATTTATCTTCGTCCTTATGTGTGCTCATTTTATCAGAGTCAATATAATGGTATTCTGGTTTGCTCATCTTTTCGCTAGCAGGCATATTAATCCATAATTGAAAACCATGAAGTTTTCCATCATTCATAGCCGGCATTTCAGAATGAATTATTCCACTGCCAGTTTTCATCCATTGCACATCTCCTGCAGTCATTTTTCCTTGACCACCTGTACTATCTTTATGTTCGAAACTCCCAGCTAACATGTATGTAACTGTTTCAATTCCTCTATGTGGATGAGGAGGAAAGCCTGCAATATAATCGTCTTTATTTTCTGATCCAAATTCATCTAACATTAAAAATGGATCATAATAATTTGGTTCAACACCAATACTTCTTTTTAATTTAACTCCTGCACCATCTGATGCTGGTGTTGGATCTATAACTTTTTCTACTTCGACATTTCTCATGTTGTTCATATAGGATATATCTAAATTAAATCAAGCAATTCTGATAAATTACTTATTTGTTGGATAGGTTCAAAATCTAATTTATCAAAAATATTATTATTTCTATTCACCCAAACTGTGTTGTATCCATAATTCCCTGCACCAGAAACATCCCATGTATTAGCACTTAAGAATAAAACTTCATTCTTTTCAATATTATATTTATTTATTGGAAGATCATATACTTTTGAATCTGGTTTAAAAATACCAGCTTCTTCTACAGAAAAAATATCATCAAAAATATCTTTTAATTGATTGCTAACTACAAGTTCATTTAAAAGGTCAGGTGTACCATTTGATAGAATTGCTAATTTATAGTTTGATTGTTTTAATTTTTTTAAAGTATCCCTTACTTCTGTAAATGGTGAAAGCACTTTATATAAATTTAATAGTTCTGATCTCATTGAATTATCAATATTGTAAAAATTCATAGATTTGTCCAAACTATCTTCAGTGATTTGCCAAAAATCTTTGTGTCTTCTCATTAAACTTCTAAGCCAAGTATATTCAAGCTGTGTAGTTCTCCAATAATTAGCAAATCCTTCCCATTTATCTCCTAATTTTTCCTTACATTTTTCAGCTGCAGAATTTACATCAAATAGAGTTCCGTATGCATCAAATATGATTGCTTTAATTTTTTTCATAAATTAATTTAAATATAATGAGCAATATTAGAATATTTTATCCAGAAAAATTATCAATTAATTTAGAAACTAATTTAACTAAATCTCAGTCACATTATTTATTGAAAGTAATGAGGATTAAACAAGGAGAGACCTTTTCAGTTTTTAATAAATCTGGAGAATGGAAGTCAATTGTAACTGAAATTTCAAAAAGCAGCTTAAATTTCAAGGTTGTTGAACAGTTGAGACAAAAAGATAAAGAGCAAGAAATCTGGTTAGCCTTCTCACCCATTAAATCAAGTTATTTTAACTTCATGATACAAAAAGCAACTGAGCTTGGAGTAACAAAATTTGTACCAATTATTTCTGAAAGAACAATTGTTAGAAAAGTAAATAATGAGAGATTAAATAAAATAATTATAGAGTCGTGTGAGCAAAGTAATAGAATAAATATTCCTTCAATTGAAAAACCTCAGTCATTAGATAAATTCCTGTCTAACAATTCAGATATCAATTTAATTTTTGGAGATTTAAATACGAATAATAAAAAAATTAAAATTTCTAATTCAAAACCAAATTGTCTTTTAATTGGTCCTGAAGGGGATTATTCAGCCGGTGAAATTAAAAAGATTCTAAACTTTAAAGGGTCTCAATCGATAAAACTAAGTGATAACATTTTAAGGTCTGAAACTGCGGTGATATCCGCGTTATCTGTGATTAATTATTTGCAAAATTGATAAATTGTCGCGAATTCTCTAGTATTTTTTATAATATTTTCGATCTATATAGAAAACAAATGAAAAAACTATTTTTTGTTTTTATAGCATTAATTTACTCAGTTGAGGCGTTTGCAAACCAACCAAAAAATTGGCAATTAGGTTTCCAAGAGCCTGCATCACAAACTATGAGAGACATAGTTTGGTTCCACGACTATATGTTAGTACCAATCATAGTTGCTATAAGTGCGTTTGTTTTATTTTTAATGCTTTATGTGATGGTAAGATTTAGAGCATCAAGAAATCCTAATCCATCTAAAAGAACACATAATGTTTTAGTTGAAATTGTTTGGACATTAGTTCCTTGTTTAATCTTGATCGTGATGGCAGTTCCGTCATTTAAAGTTTTATATTCACAAGATGCAATTCCTAAAGCTGATGTAACTATTAAAGCAATTGGATATCAATGGTATTGGGGATACGAGTACCCAGATGAAAATATAATTTTTGATGCTTATATGATCGAAGAGAAGGATTTAAAAGAAGGTCAGCCAAGATTGTTAGCAACAGATAATGTAGTCGTTGTTCCAGTAAATAAAGTAGTTAAAGTTTTAATTACAGCAAATGATGTGCTTCATGCATGGGCATTACCAGCATTTGGAGTTAAAAGGGATGCGATGCCAGGAAGAGTAAATGAAACTTGGTTCAAAGCTGAAAAAGTTGGGACTTATTACGGACAATGTTCTGAGTTATGTGGAATTAAACATGCTTTTATGCCAATTGAAGTTAAAGTAGTTTCAGAAGAAGATTACCAAATTTGGCTTTCAGAAGCGAAGATAAAATTTGCAAAAGATGAAAATTTAATTAATAAAAAACTAGTAGCGAGTAAATAAAAATGAGTTCAGAAGCAGCACATATTCACGATCATCATACTCCAACAGGTTGGAAGAGATGGGCATATTCTACAAATCATAAAGATATTGGAACAATGTATTTAATTTTTGCAATTATTGCAGGAGTTATTGGAACAGCTTTTTCAGTTTTGATGAGAATGGAATTAATGCACCCTGGTGATGATGTTTTAGGTGGTAACTACCATCTTTATAATGTTTTGGTAACAGGTCATGGATTAATAATGATTTTCTTTATGGTCATGCCAGCGATGATTGGTGGCTTTGGAAACTGGTTCGTGCCGATAATGATTGGAGCACCAGATATGGCATTTCCAAGAATGAATAATATTTCTTTTTGGTTATTGCCTGTTGCATTTATTTTATTACTTTCATCAATTTTTGTAGATGGACCTCCAGGTGCACAAGGTGTCGGTGGCGGCTGGACGATTTATCCACCTCTATCTTCTACTGCAGGTCAACCAGGTCCAGCAATGGATTTAGCAATTTTAAGTTTACACGTCGCAGGAGCTTCTTCAATTTTAGGAGCAGTTAATTTTATAACAACTATTTTAAATATGAGAACCCCTGGAATGACTTTGCATAAGATGCCATTATTTGCATGGTCAATATTAGTTACAGCTTTTTTATTATTACTTTCGTTACCAGTATTAGCAGGAGCAATTACTATGCTTCTAACAGATAGAAATTTCGGTACAGCATTTTTTGATGCACAAACAGGTGGAGACCCAACATTATTCCAGCATTTATTTTGGTTTTTTGGTCATCCAGAAGTTTACATTCTAATCTTACCAGGATTTGGAATGATCAGTCATATAGTATCTACTTTTTCAAAGAAGCCAGTTTTTGGATATTTAGGAATGGCTTACGCAATGGTAGCAATTGGAATAGTAGGATTTGTTGTTTGGGCTCACCACATGTACACAGTTGGTTTAGATACTGATACTAAAGCGTATTTCTTAGCAGCAACAATGATTATCGCTGTCCCAACAGGAATTAAAATATTTTCATGGATTGCTACAATGTGGGGAGGATCTATATCATTCAAAACCCCAATGGTTTGGGCTTTAGGATTTATATTTTTATTTACAGTTGGAGGAGTAACTGGTGTAGTTTTAGCAAACGCTGGAGTAGATACTGCATTGCATGATACTTATTATGTTGTAGCTCACTTCCACTATGTATTATCTTTGGGAGCTGTTTTTGCGATATTTGCAGGCTTCTATTATTGGTTTGGTAAAATGTCAGGGTATGAATATTCTGAGTGGATGGGTCAACTTCATTTTTGGTTAACTTTCATAGGTGTAAATTTAGTTTTCTTTCCACAACACTTCTTAGGATTAGCTGGAATGCCAAGAAGATACGCTGATTATCCGGATGCATTTGCTGATTGGAATTATATTTCTTCAATCGGTTCATATATTTCTGTAGTTGGCTTAGTGGTATTTTTCGCTAATTTAATCTACGCTTTTGCAAAAAAGAAAAAAGCAGCACAAAACCCATGGGGAGAAGGGGCCACAACATTAGAGTGGACAGTTCCATCACCACCGAATTTTCACACTTTTGATGAATTACCGAAGTTTGAAGATTATGAAGGTACTGAAAAATCTAGTAGTTAGTAACGTCTTAAGATATAAAAATTAAAATGGCTACGACGTATTCTAAAGTAAAAAAATCATATTACGAACTAGGTATTATTACTGAATTATTAAAGTTAATGAAACCAAGAGTAATGTCTCTTGTTATTTTCACATGTGCAGTTGGTCTATTAACAGCTCCCACTTCAGTTTCATTTCAACAATCAGTTATTGGAATATTAATTGTAGCCTTTGGCGCTGGAGCAGCGGGAGCACTTAACATGTGGTATGAAGCTGACTTAGATAAATTAATGTCTAGAACTTGCCTGCGTCCAATTCCAAGAGGAAAGCTGAATAGAAACCAAGCATTATATTTTGGAACATCTCTGTCAGTTATTTCAGTTGTAAGCTTATACTTTGTTACAAATGCTTTATCAGCATTTCTATTATTATTTACGATATTATTTTACGTATTTGTTTATACAATTTGGTTAAAAAGAAAAACTCCACAAAATATTGTTATAGGTGGAGCGTCAGGAGCTTTACCACCAGTGATTGGATGGGCAATAGCAACAAATTCTATTTCATTGGAGTCTATTGCTTTTTTCTTAATAATTTTCTTTTGGACACCGTCACACTTTTGGGCATTAAGCTTATACAAAGCTGATGATTATAAAAAAGCAGGTATTCCAATGCTTCCAGTAACCAATGGAATTCAGGATACTAAAAAGAATATTCTAATTTATTCTTTGCTAATGATACCTACAATTGTTTTCCCATATTACATTGGATTTGTTGGTGAAGTATTCTTAACACTTAGCTTACTACTTACATTTTATTATAATTTAATTTGTTTCCAGCTTTACAACTATAAAGTTGGAAAATTTAATATAAAGAAAGCTAGACATATTTTCAGCTATTCAATTATTTACTTATTTTTAATATTTGTTTTTTTCTTAGTGGATAAAGTTTTATGATAGTCAAAGATCAAAAATTAAAAAAGAAAAATTTATGGACAGCAGTTGGTTTGGTTGCATTTATAGTTTTCTTATTCATTTTCACACTATTTAATATTGGAGTATTTGAAAGACCTCTATGATTAAAAAAAATACTTTAACTCCTCTAATTCTAGCAGGAATTTTTGTCTTTATGTTGGGATTATCTTTTGCAGCTGTGCCATTGTATGATTTATTTTGCAGAGTAACTGGCTTTGGTGGAACAACACAAATATCCAAAGAGGCTCCTAATATAGTTTTAGATAAAAAAATAAATGTAAGGTTAGATACCAACGTTAACAGTGCTCTTGATTGGAATTTTGATGTTGATCAAAAAACAATGGATGTTCAGCCAGGCAAAGTATACAGAATTAAATTTGAAGTGGAAAACACGGGAGATGAAATTTCATCTGCTGTAGCTACATATAATGTTTCTCCATCATCATTTGGAGCATATTTTAATAAATTAGGCTGTTTTTGCTTTGAAAAACAAACACTAGATCCAGGGGAAAAGGCAAGTTACACCCTAGTATTCTACTTAGATCCAGAATTAGTAAATGATCCAAAAACATCTAGAGTTGAAGATGTTACTATGTCATATACTTTTTTCTCATCTGAATATTATAAAAACGAAAAAAAAGAGAGTTAAAATAAATGTCTGCATCTGGTCAAAAACATGATTATCATTTAGTTGACCCTAGTCCTTGGCCTCTAGCTACATCTATAGCAACACTAGTTACAGCTGTTGGATCTGTTTATTATTTTCACAGTAAAGTTATGTGGGCAATGGTTTTAGGTTTTTTACTTATAATTTATTGTGCCTTTATGTGGTTCAGAGATGTTGTAATCGAAGCTGAGCACAAAGGTCATCATACACCTGTTGTTCAAATTCATCATAGATATGGAATGACATTATTTATTGCTTCTGAAGTAATGTTTTTTGTTGCATGGTTTTGGGCATACTTTGATGCAAGTTTGTTTCCAAATGAATTCATGGGAAATGTATGGCCACCAAAAGATATTGAAACTTTTGATCCATGGGACATCCCACTTATAAATACTCTTGTCCTACTTTTATCTGGTACAACAGTAACTTGGGCACACCATTCTTTATTAGAGGATGATAGAAAAGGATTTATAAATGGTCTAATCTGTACAGTAATTTTAGGAGCATTTTTTACGTTATTGCAAATATACGAATACCAACACGCTACATTTAGTTTTTCAGGTCATATTTATGGAGCTACATTCTATATGGCCACAGGGTTTCATGGTTTCCACGTTTTAGTTGGGACTATTTTTTTAGCGGTTTGCTTATGGAGAGGTAAATTAGGACATTTTACTAAAGAACATCACTTTGGTTTCGAGGCTGCTGCTTGGTACTGGCACTTTGTTGACGTTGTTTGGTTATTCTTATTTGCAGCTATTTACATTTGGGGAAGTTAATAGTTCTTGAAAAATAAGCTATCTTTTTCAATTTTTGTATACTTTTTTATTTTAGTTTTTTTGGCATTAGGTACTTGGCAAATTATAAGACTAAACTGGAAGCTTGATTTAATAAATTCAATCGACCAATCTTTAAAAAGTGATCCAGTAGAATTTAATGGAAGTAATCCAATTAACTTTAAAAAAATCAAATTTGAAGGAATATTAGATAATTCAAAAATAATTTATTTATATTCCTTAAATGAAAAAGGAGAGCCAGGATTTGACATTGTAAATCCAGTTAGTATTAACAATAAAAGCTATTTAATAAATCGGGGTTGGGTTCCAAGAGATTTTAAATCTAAAAAGTATGTTTCAAATGAAAGCAAATTTGAGGGAGTTTTAAAATTAAAAAGCAAATTTAATTATTTCAAGCCAGATAATGACGTAAATAAGAATTATTGGTTCACGCTTAAAGATGAAGATTTATTGACCTATACAGGTAAAGAATTTTCTCCATTCATTATCAACAATATTAGCAAGCAGGAAGGAATTTATCCTCAGTCAAAACAAATTGGAGCCAATATTTCAAACAACCACTTAAAGTATGCTCTTACATGGTTTTCATTAGCTGTTTCCATTTTTTTAATATATTTATATTTTAGAAAAAAAAATTACTGATGGAATATATAAGCACTAGAAATAATTCAGATCATTTTTCATTTAAAAACGTATTTCTGAAAGGCTTAGCTGATGATGGAGGCCTTTTTGTGCCAAAGTCAATCAAACCATTTACTAAAGATGAACTAAACAAACTAAGTAGTTTTAATTACAATGAATTAGCAGCCGAAATAATATTCCCATTTATTGGTGATTTTATGACTAAGGAAGAGTTAATTTCCACAGTATCAAAATCTTACTCAAATTTTAGAGCAGAAGATGTTGTAAAAATCTCTGATTTAGGAAATTTAAAAGTCTTAGAACTCTATCACGGCCCAACTCTTGCTTTTAAAGATATTGCAATGCAATTAATAGGAAATTTCTATCAATATCACTTAGGAAATGAGCAAAAAAAAATTAATATTATTGTAGCAACATCAGGAGACACAGGTGCAGCTGCTATTGATGCTTTAAAAGGCAAAAAGAATTTAAATGTTTTTGTATTACATCCAAATAACAGGATTTCACCAGTGCAAAGAAGACTGATGACAATCCATGAAGAAAAAAATGTATTCAATATTGCTATTGAGGGAAATTTTGATGACTGTCAAAATCTGGTTAAAGCAATGTTTAATGATGAAAAATTTTCTAGCTCAATAAATATGTCAGGTGTTAATTCGATTAATTGGGCAAGAATTGTTGCTCAAGCTGTTTATTATTTTTATGCTTATTTTAAAATAGGTAATGGACAGCCTTTGTCTTTTTCTGTTCCGACTGGAAATTTTGGAGATATTTATGCTGGTTATTTAGCGAAGAAACTCGGTCTTCCAATTGATAAACTTATTGTAGCTACAAACAAAAATGACATTCTTCATAGGGCAATTTCTGGTGGAGATTATACTCAAAAGAAAGTTGAGGAAACAAATACTCCTAGTATGGATATCCAGATAGCAAGTAACTTTGAGAGACTTTTGTACGATGTCAAAGACTGCAATTCAGACGTTACAAAAGATGTGATGAGTAAAATAAAAAATAATACTTATCAAATTGACAATAGTGATTTAGATGAAATAAAAAAGAATTTTACATCTCAAATGTTAGATGAAAATGAAACTATCCAAATGATAAAAGATATAAATAAAGAATATAAAGTTGTAGTTGATCCACATACTGCAGTTGGAATTGGTGCTGCAAAAAAACTTGGATTAGAACAAAATTGTGTTGTTTTATCTACAGCACACCCCAGTAAATTTCCAAAAGCAATTGAAGATGCAATCTCAAAAACTGAAAGTTTACCAGATAGTCTTAAATATGTTTATGATAGAGAAGAAAAATTTGAGGTTATTTCAAATGATATAAATAAAGTTAAAGAATACATAATAAACTCAATATGAAATTAAAAATAAAAGATCAAATCCCAGATATAGAAATTTTTCATCTAATAGATGGTGAACCACAAACTAGCAAAATTAGAGATATTTTAGGAAATGGCAAAGTAGTGTTGTTTGGATTACCTGGAGCTTTTACTTCAACTTGTTCAAAACTCCATCTTCCTGGCTATGTAGCTAATACTGATAAAATAAAAGCTAAAGGAATAGATAATATATTTTGTTTATCTGTAAATGATCCATTTGTTATGAATGCTTGGGGAGAAGCAAACAATGCAGCTGGCAAAATTACAATGTTGTCAGATCCTTATCTATTATTTACGAAAGCAATTGGTGCTGAAGTAGATAGAAATTCAAAAGGAATGGGTATTCGTTCAAATCGTTACGCGATGGTTATTCAAAACTTAGAAGTGATTGATATTCAAGTTGAGAAAGAGACTAAACAATGCGGTTTATCTTCAGCAGAGGGTATTTTGGATTTATTATAATTAGTAGGGCAGTTCTGTTACCAGGTGTAGCTAAATTGTTGCAGAAGACCTTGCTAATAAATCGACTTCATTATTAAGTTTGTCTGTTGAATGTGCTTTTACCCAACTCCATTTAATCTCAAATGTATTTGATAGGTTATCTAATTCTGTCCAAAGTTCTTTATTCTTAACTTCTTTTTTATTTGCTGTTTTCCAACCATTTTTTTTCCAATTATGTATCCATTCTGTTATTCCAGATTTTACATATTTAGAATCTGTAAATATTTGAACCTTGCTTCCTTTTGGAATTTTTTTTAAAGCTTTAATGGGGGCAAGTAATTCCATTTGATTATTTGTTGTTTCTTTTTTGCTTCCTTTAATTTGAGTTTTCTTTCCATTTTCAATAATAATTGCAGCCCAACCACCATTTCCTGGATTTCCAATACATGAACCATCTGTGTAGATTTTAATCATCAAGAATAATCCTTAAATGAACTTAGATTTCTATGAAAGTTTAATTTATCTATATACTCTCTTGGATCTTTAATCTTAATGATAGCATTTTTAGGAGTATTTAAATAATCATAAGATCTAGTTAAAAGATATCTTAAAGCCGATCCTCTACACAAAGTATTTAAATTTCTTTTTTCTATCTCACTTAATTTTCTAACTGATTGGTAGCCCTTTAATAAATTTGAAGATCTTTTTTTATCTAATACAAATTTTCTATTTTTCTTTTTAAAGCATAAAGCATTAATACAGGTTGCTAATTCATAAGATAAATAATCATTAGCTGAAAAATAAAAATCTATAAATCCATGAAATTTACCTTTATTGAAAAAAATATTATCAATAAATAGATCGCTATGAATTATTCCATTTGGCATTTTTTTAGGCCATTTTTTTTTGAGATCTTTCAAATCATCTTTCATTAAATCTTTTAGGTTTTTTGACAATTTATTAATTTTATTGTCTATTTTATTCAGAATTGATCCCCATGAATTAATAGATAGAGAATTTTTTCTATATAATTTTAATTTTTTTGAAGCCTCATGAAGTAGTGCTGCATTTTTTCCAACTATAAAACAATCTTTACTATTTAGTTTATCTTTATCTTTTCCTTCTAAGAAACTGACAATACAAGCTTTTTTATTTTTTAAATTAAATAAATATTTGCCTTTTTCGTCTTTTATAGGAATTGGACATTTTACTTTTAATCTAGATAGACCAGACATAAGATTTACAAAAAATGGGAGATCTTTTTTTTGAACTCTTTTTTCATAAATAGTTAAAATGTATTTGTTTTTCTTTGTCTTCAAAAGGAAGTTGGTATTTTCAATACCTTTTTTTATACCTGAATAATTTATAATTTTTCCAATATTATATTTTTTCTCGATAAATTTTATCTGCCTATTATTAATTTTAGTATAAACAGCCATTAATTTAATTTTCCAGGGATTTTAAAAGTAATATTTTCCTTTACGATTTCAACTTCTTCAATGCTAACTGTAAATTGATCTTTTAACTCTGCTATAAATTTTTCAACAAGTATTTCTGGTGCTGAAGCACCTGATGAAATTCCAATTGTGTTACATTCTTTAATCTTATCTATTGGCACTGGACTTTCAGAGTGTATTAACTCTGCAGAATTGCAACCAGAGTTTTTAGCAACCTCAACTAATCTTACAGAGTTAGATGAATTTCTACTTCCAATTACAAAAAACATATCACATTTATCTGCTATTTCTTTAACTGCGGATTGTCTATTTGTTGTTGCATAACATATGTCATCTTTTTTAGGCTCTTTAATATCTGGGAATTTTGATTTTAGAGCTGCAATTATATCTTTGGTATCATCTACAGAGAGTGTTGTTTGAGTTATGAAAGATAGATGTTTATTAGAAATATTTTCATACTTATTTGCATCCTCAATATTTTCAATCAAATCTATCGAACCTTTTGGCAATTGACCCATAGTTCCTATGACTTCTGGATGATTTTTATGACCTATTAATAATATATGATGTCCTTGTTTATTTAAGTTTTCTGCTTCTCTATGAACTTTAGATACTAGAGGACACGTAGCATCTACAAACATCATATTTAAATTAGACGCTTCCTCTGGAACAGATTTTGGAACCCCATGTGCTGAGAATATAACTGGTCTCGATTTATCTTTAATCTCATCTAATTCTTCAACAAATATTGCTCCAATCTTTTTTAAACTTTCTACAACATGTTTATTATGTACAATTTCGTGTCTTACATAAACTGGAGCACCAAATTTATCTATACTCTTTTTTACAATTTCAATTGCTCTATCAACTCCTGCACAAAATCCTCTTGGTGCAGCTAAATAAATTTTTAAATTTTTGTTACTCATTTTCATCCTTTTTAAAAAACGGAATTAAAAATACTATACAAGCAATAAAAAAAAATAGGCTTCCAAACATGGCCCAAAAACTTCCTACACTCGAGATGATGAAACCAATTGAAGATATAATGAACAATATCCATCCAATTAGATTTATAGTTTTATTTTTCATTTTTTTTCTACCATGAATTCAAGTAAAATATGAGGAAAGGTCAATGAAGCCAATCCAACAAATATTATTTTAATAATACTTTCATCTATACCAAATTTTTCTGAAATAAAATAAAAAACAATTAAATACATTATTGCTGTAATTACTGTAAGTGGAATAATTTTTCGTAAAAAAATAGGAAATCCTTTCATCAAATTTTTATTAATTTCGCTAATTAAACTTAGTGAGTGTCTTATAGAATGAAGAAAGCAGAAATAAATTGTAAAAGCCAATATAGGATTAAAAAAATAGTTTAAAATAATTATTGAAAAACTATCTAAAAAGAGAATTGATCTTAAATCATTATTATTACCTCTATATATAAGAAAATTACTTAGCACTGATAATATAACTAAAGGAATTAAAAAATTGTTAGCCACAATATTTTCGTCTATTGAAAAGTTTAACATTTTAAAAATTTCGATTGTCTCAGCTTTATGAAACAGTAAGGGTGCTGAAATAACTAATGATCCTTTAATGAAATAAAAAATTTCTAAAAAATTAGCATTTTTTGTTTCGATAAAGTCACTATCCTCTTTGCCAAAATGATATGCTGCAACTATTAAAAAAAGCGAAAGCAACAATATTGGACTTAAAATCCAAATTAAAATAACAAAAATAGCAATACCTAAATAAGTTATATAGAACACTTCTGTATTTTTAATTTTATAAATTTTTAAAAGTTTTTTACCCTTTTCATGATCCAGCGCACCGTGAGAGATACCAATTGTAAGAATTAAAAAAAAACTAAAAAGTATAAACGAATTATCTCTCAATACCTCAAAAGCAGAAAAAAAAATACAAATATTAAAAAAAATAATAGAATGAAAAAAATTTATTTTGTTGATCATTATTTAAATACAGCTTTAATAAAAATCCATTTTGGCATCTTTAATATAATGGATAAGTCCTCGAAAATATTACTTTTATTGGAAAGGAAATTTATTACTGTTTTTGACTTGCTTTTAAACATTTTGAAGAAAATATTTGGCATGATTTCCGGCTTTTCAGCTAGGACTTTCAAAAAAACATTATCTAAAAACTTATACTTACTTTTTATATTGAAAGCTCTAGTTTGGGTTATTTTATCAATGTTTTGGGTAATATATTCTGCTTGTTCTTGGATATTTAGGAAAGTATAGCCAGTACTCAAACGCGTCATACCTCCTGCAGTTCCAATATTTACAGTATTTTTGTCGTTTTGAAATTTTGGATAAAATAATGGTATAGCCCCAACTTCTTTATAATTAATTTTATATTTTTTTAATTTTAAAGTGTTTTCGATGTAATCAGTAATTTGTTTATCATAATCTTTTTCACTATCATCTTCCATTTTTGAAAGCCACGTAGTTTCGATTAAAGCTGATTTTTTTGAGTAGGGTAGTGTATAGAAAAAATGAACACTTTTTTTTTGATCACAATCAAAGTCCATTAAATTCATTATTTGATCATCAAAAAAATCTTTTTCAGTTTCAATCTCAACACCTTGAAAGTGTTGCCATAAATTAGAATCTTTATTCTCAAGATTTGGCAAACTGTTAAATAAAATTGCGTTTTCTGTATTTACTTCACTAATATCTTTAAAGAATTGAATATTAGGATTTTTATTGATTTTATTTAAAATTTTTTTGTAGAATAGTCCACTGTCAATACTTTCATAAGGAGTTTCTTTACAATCTTTATATTCAATATTTCCTTTAAAATTGATTGTAAAATCTTTCCATCTTTTTTTTACACAGTCATCAAATTTGTGAGGTACAGTTTTCCAATATGACCAGGTTTTATCTCTTTTATATTCATCTCTTTTTTCAATAATTGCTAAAGTCTTACTTTTAAGTTTATCGTGATACTCTAACTCGTAAGCCAATGTTAAGCCTGCACAGCCGCCACCAATAATTATGTAGTCAAAATCTTTCATGATACTCAATATCTTGCATTATTATCTCATGCTCTTTTATTGTAAGTTTTTTATCTTCCTTTACAAAATATAATTTAATTAAATCACCAATAGATAGCAAGGTATGTAAGACTTTTCCCAAATTGTTTACATAAATTTTTCCTGATTTATTATATTTTTCTAAGTTTCCTTTTTTTAAGATTTCATTTCCAATTTGTCTATATACTCGTCTTGCAACCAAAATCGAAAATCTTAAAAAGAATGGAATTTTTTTAATTGATATAAAAGAATTATTATAAAATTTGTCAGCGATTTTTAGAATTCTTTTAATTTCATCAAAATTCTTTTTTATATAAAACCTATTATTGCTTTCATCTTCAATAACATCTCTTGAAATATTAGTTAATTGCATTGCAATACCTAAGTCAATCGCTCCTAAAAGTGCTGATCTTTCTTTGACATTTAAAATTTTTGCCATCATTAATCCAACTGTTCCAGCCACTCTATATGAATAAACATATAGATCTTTGTCAGTGTTCATTTCTACTTTTGATTTTATATCAGCCTCGACTCCATCGAATAAATCATCAATTATTTTCGGGGATATTTCAAATTTATTTATTAAAGCCCACATATTTTTAATTATTTGGTTATTTTCATTTTTTAATTTGAAATCTTCTTTAAAAGTATTGAAATTTTTTAATTTCGTATCAAGATCACCTTTTTCATCTGCTATATTGTCTATGTATCTACAAAAATCGTACAAATTAGAACATTCAGAGTAGACTTGTTTTGGTAAAAAGAAACCTGCCCAATTAAAAGATTTAGCGTATATCGACAAATAATTTTGTTCATTCATTACAAAATTTTATCTAAGACCTTTGCGGATGATAGGACCCCTGGAACACCAGCCCCAGGATGAGTGCCCGCTCCAACAAAATATAAACCGTCATAAACCTCAGATTTATTATGAAATCTAAAGTATGCTGATTGAGAAAATTTTGGCTGAATTGAAAAACCAGAGCCATATTTTGTGTTTAATTCATTCTCAAAATAATCAGGAGTTAAATAAAAATCATCTACAATATTTTCTCTTAAGTTGGGTAATAAACTTTTTTCCATTTTATCTACCACAAGTTTTTTTAGATTCTCACCTTCGATTGACCAGTTTATTCCTGATTTATTATTAGGTACAGGCACTAATACATAAAAGCAATCATGGTCTTTTGGTGCCATACTCGAGTCAGTCGCGGTAGGCCTATGTAAGTAATAGCTTATATCGTTATTTAATTTTTTGTTTACAAATATATCATCCAAGTGTTCTTTGTACTTATCGCCAAACTTTATAGTATGATGTTCAACATTTTCGTATTTTTTCTTTGTTCCAAAATAATAAACAAACAATCCCATTGAATATTCCATTCTATTTATCTTCCAATTAAATAAGGTGTTATATTTTTGATTATTTAGCATTTTTGAATAAACACCCGGAGGATCTGCATTACAAACTACGTTATCTGCTTTAATTTCCTCATCTTCACTTGTCACAACCCCGACAACCCTTTTATTTTCTGTAAGCAAGTTTTTAACTTCTTTACCCTTAATAATTGTAATATCTTCTTCTAACATCAATTTCTCAAAACCTTTTATGATTTGTCCCGTTCCACCCATAGAATAATGAATTCCCCATTTTTTTTCTAAATACAAAATTAATCCATATATAGAGGTTGTGGTAAAAGGGTTCCCACCCACCAATAATGGGTGCATACTAAATAACCTTCTTAGTTTTTCATTTTCAATAAAACCACTAACCAAAGAGTAAACAGATTTATAACTTTTTAAACTTAGCAATGCAGGAATTTGCTTAAACATAAATGAAGGTTTATCAAATGGCACATCTGATAATTCTGAATAACCCTTATCAAATATTTTTTTTGTAAATTTAAGTAAATTTCTGTATCCCGCAACATCTTTATGATTAATTATTGCAATCTGTTCTTCCATTTTCTTTTCATCTGCTGAATAATCAAAATGGCTTCCATCTTCAAAAACAAATCTGTACCAAGTATCCAAATCTTTTATTTTTATGTAATCATCTGGATTTTTATTAAAAAGTTTAAAAATTTCATAAATTAAATAAGGAGCGGTTATTACAGTTGGTCCACCATCATAAGTAAACCCATTACTTTTAAATACTCTCGCTCTTCCACCTAAATCTTTTTGTTTTTCAATTAAAGTAACTTTATGACCTTTTGCTCGAAGTCTAAGAGCTGCCGCCATACCACCAAAACCTGATCCAATTA
>CACBHZ010000002.1 GCA_902539195.1 uncultured Pelagibacteraceae bacterium
AAAAGCTGCGATTAAAGAAATGGTTATTCCCTCCTTATTGCCAGTTTTGTCACCAATAGTTTTATATTTAATCATATTGCCTATAGGTGGACAAGTAGCCGCCTTGTCTTCAGTTGGTGCAATGTTATTGGGAGTAATAATCACTGGTTTATTTGTTGCTGTTTCCATGACAGCTGGTGGTGGAGCATGGGATAATGCAAAAAAATATATAGAAGATGGAAAATTTGGTGGAAAAGGATCTGAAGCTCATAAAGCCGCTGTCACTGGTGATACAGTTGGTGATCCTTACAAAGATACCGCAGGTCCAGCTGTTAATCCAATGATAAAAATTACTAATATAGTTGCTTTACTATTATTGGCAGTCATTGCTGGATAAAATCTATTTTCGATTTCTCAGTGGTGCATTTATTTTTTCTCTGAGTGAGCTGAATACCCCATAAATAAGATCTTTATTTTGAAAATCTTTAGCCGTAGTTTTTTTCAAATATTTTATGTCATTCATATCGTCCAAATCTAGAAGCTTTTTATCTTTTAATATTCCTGAGCTATCTATTTCAACTATTAGAATATTATTTTTAATAATTTTTTGAGCACCAAATTTAAATAGTGATTGATTTGTTTTTTTTCTTTCCACATAAAACCACTTATTTTTATTAAAATCACTTATTGTAGATGGGTAACCAATTAAATCTATCAAATCATTTTTGTTTGTCATATTTATTTGAATTTTATCAAATTTTGACTCGAGAGATTTAGTACCATGAAAATTTGATACTTTATTTCCTGAGCAGTTAATTGTAATAATAAATATCAATATATAAAAATATTTTATGAGTGACATTTATCTTAATATTTACAACAATTTAATTAAACTAACCAGAAATAAAAAATTATATAATTACAAGATAGAAGATACTTTCTACGATCGTATGATAATTTTTTTTTTCCACTTAAGTTTTTTACTAAAAATAAACAAAAACATAGAAACCAAGGAGAATTTACAAAATTTTTTTGATTACTGTGTAAGGCAAATTGAACTTTCTATTAGAGAAATTGGTTATGGTGATGCTACGATAAATAAGAAAATGAAAGAGTATGTTAATTTACTTTTTTCAATTATTGATAAAATTAATGATTGGGAGACGAAAAATATCAACGAAAAAAAAGAAATATTAAATATTTATATGGATACTTCTCAAAATAACGAAAATATTGTTAATTATTTTGAGAAATATAGGAATTTTTTAATAAAAAACTCTTTCAATAATCTTGCAAAAGATATATTAACCCAATAAAAATATTTATGGCAGTACCTAAACGAAAAACAACCAAATCCAGAGCTGGAAAGCGAAGATCACATATGAAATTGAGTCCTAAGAATATAATAGAGGATAAAAATTCTGGTGAATATAGATTATCACACCATATGGATCTTAAAACAGGTTTCTACAAAGGTAGACAGGTATTAGATCCTAAAGATTAGAAACAATTATGGACAACCCAATAAATATTGCAGTAGATGCAATGGGTGGTGAAAACTCTCCTGCTAAAGTTATAAAAGGAATTGAAATCCACTCCTCAAAATCAAAAAACATTTTTTATAATATTTTTGGAGACAAAAATACTATCGAACCAATAATAAAAAAAACTAAAGTCTCTAATGAAATATATAAAATTATACACACCAATAATTTTATTGAGGATACTGATAGTCCATTATCAGCTGCAAAAAAAGGAAAAGATACTAGCATGTGGCTATCAATTGAAAGTTTAAAAAATCTTAAATCAGATGCAATCGTGTCAGCTGGAAATACTGGAGCACTATTTGTTATCGCCAAACTTAATTTAAAGATGATTGAAAAAATTGATAAACCAGCACTTTCAGCATTATGGCCGAATAAAAATGGTATGAATATTGTTTTAGACCTTGGAGCTAATATTGAATGTAATGAAAAAAATTTAGTTGATTTCAGCCTAATGGGATCAGCATTACATAAATCTCTTTTTGAAAATGAAATACCAAAAGTTGCATTATTAAATATTGGATCTGAGGAATTAAAAGGAAATAATGTAATTAAAAATACATATCAAATATTGAGTGATAAAACGAATTCATTGTTTGAATTTAAAGGATACATAGAAGGAAATCATATTATGGATGGTGATGTAAATGTTATAGTAACCGATGGTTTTACTGGCAATATTGCACTAAAGACTGCTGAAGGAACAGCAACTTTCATTACCTCAGAACTTAAACAAGCCTTAAATTCATCTTTCATTGGAAAATTATCTTCTCTTTTAAATATTAGAAACTTAAAAAAATTTAAAAATAAATTAGACCCAAGGTTATACAATGGAGCTATCTTATTAGGATTAGATAAACCTGTAATTAAAAGCCATGGATCTACAGATGAAGTTGGGTTTGCTAATTCTTTAAAAGTTTGTGAAAAAATTATAAAAAGTAAATTAATCGATAAAATTAAAAAAAATATTAACTAAATGAGAGTTAATTTAACAAAAAAAGAGATTGTGAATTCAATATATATGCAATTAGGATTTTCAAAGAAAATTTGTGAAAATTTGCTTGAAGATTTCTTTTTAATTCTTTTAGAAGAGCTTAAAATTAATAAAAAAGTAAAAATTTCTAAATTTGGGACTTTTATCCTGAGACACAAAAAAAGTAGAATTGGAAGAAATCCAAAAACTTTAGAAAAAAAAATTATTAATGAGAGACATGTTGTCCTGTTTAAACCATCTAAAGAGCTTAAAAATTATATAAATGAGTGAAAATAACAAAACTTATAAAACTATTAGTGAAGTTGCGAAAATTCTAAATTTAGTTAATAAAAAGACAGGTAAACTATCTACACATACTATTAGATTTTGGGAAAAAGAATTTAAAGAATTAAAACCAAATATTTTTTCAGGCAAAAGAAGATACTATGACAAAAATTTAATAGATCTATTAAAAAAAATCCATTTTTTACTTAAAAATAAAGGAATGACTATAAAAGGAGTAAAAAAATACCTAAAAGATCAAAATTCTGATCTTGACCTTATCGATAATAAAACTATAAACACAAAAATTATAAAGAGTAGACTAAATAAAATATCAAATATTGTTAAGAAATTAAGAAGTAATGGCTAAAAAAACACATATAAAAGTAAGATTAGTTCCAGAAGAAAAACCTGACAGTCCTTTTTTTTACTATGTAAAGAAACCAGCTGGTGGTGAAAAAGCCAAAGTAAAACTAAAAGCAAAAAAATATAATCCCGCAACTAGAAAACATGAAGTTTTTGTAGAAAAAAAATTACCACCTCATAGTAAGTAACTTATTTTTTTTTAAAATTTCTTCTCTCAAAATCAATATAAGACATAATCATATTTTTCCATATCCTATTTGTTATCTTTGGATCAATTTTGTTTTGAATTGACTTCTTTTTAATATTTTTAAGAATTAGTGATATTCTTTTTTTATCAACAATTTCGTGTTTATAAGTTTTAAGTTTCAGAACATCTTTGACAATATTTGTTCTTATTTTTATCAATTTTATGAGTTTATTATCAAGAAGGTCTAATTTTTTTCTAAGGATATTTAATTTTTTTCTTTTATCAGGCGACATTTGATCAATTGGATTTATAAATAAATATTATATTTAAACAATTATGTATACCGAAATAAATACAAAATACAGAATATATATATCTAATTGGTTGCTAATTATGTTTATTTTGATCTCAGCAATGATAGTGGTTGGAGGTTTAACAAGACTTACAGACTCTGGACTATCAATTACTGAATGGGAATTTTTTAAAGGGTTTTTTCCACCAATAAACAATCAGGCTTGGATAGCTTATTTTGAAGCTTATAAGCAAATACCTGAATTTAAACTTCAAAATTACTCAATGACCTTAAGTGAATTCAAGGTAATATTTTGGTGGGAATGGGCACACAGATTTTTTGGACGTGTTATTGGCTTGGCTTTTCTGATACCTTTAATTTTCTTTTCAATCAAATTAGGTATAAAAAAACTTTATAATTTTTATTTTATCTTTTTTTTGATTTGTTTTCAGGGACTTTTAGGTTGGTACATGGTCCAGAGTGGTCTAGTGAATAATATAGATGTAAGTCATTTTAGGTTATCAGTTCACCTTTTATTTGCATTTATTATTTTATCATTAATTTATTGGAATTATTTAAGTTTAGTAAATTTAAATATAAAGGATAAAAAAATTAATAATTATATACCTGAATTTTTTTTATTATTAATTTTCTTACAAATTATTATTGGTGCATTCGTTTCAGGCATGGATGCAGGAAAAATATATAACACTTGGCCACTAATGGGTAATTCTTATTTTCCAGATGACAATAAATTTATAAGTTTATTTAAATTATCTGCTTTTAGTGATCCATCGCTAGTTCAATATTTACATCGAAATTTAGCTTATTTAATATTCATTATTTTCATAGTGATTTCATACATAACTTATCGGAATAAAATTTTTTATTTATTTAAAGCTGTATCTATTTTAGGTTTAATTATTTTATTACAAATTATATTGGGAATTCTTACTGTTTTATCTGGCGCTAGTATCTTAGTAGCTTCTTTGCACCAATTTAGTTCAATATTATTAATAACATCATCATTATATTTTTTGTACAAGAATAGATTTAGTTGATCATTTTTTTTCAATTACAAATAGTTCATTGTTAAAATATAGTCCTTTATTTTTATTGACAATATCTTTTACAACTTTTTGGTAATATTTCTTTCTTTCCGCATTCATTATTTGCTCGTCTGATATTTGGTTAACATATACTGCAGCATTCCATGCTGAAAATATTAATGATGTAGCAATACCACCGCTAATTTCATTTGGTAATGCCCGCAATACATATTTAATAGTTTGTTTTTTATTAAATTTTAATTTTTTCAAAATTTCATTATCTGTATTTTTTTTTATATATTGAATTATTGATCCGTATAGTGAAGGAAATGGTTTTTCTTTTGGCCAGATTTTCTTAATAATTTTGTTTCCTGGATCATTTCCACATGCATGAACTACTACCAATTTACCTCTCTTATCTAATGATTTTATCATTGGATCAATAACATATTTGACCTTTTTTTCTGCAGATATTCTTGATCTATAAGGTTGTGATGCAATAATTAAGTCGTAACTATTTTTCCCATTATTTTTTTTTGGAATAACATTTTTCAATGAAAATTCCTGATCTTTTCTGTAAATTACAATTACTGATGGTTCTTTGTATGTGGGGTTTCCATTTTTAGGATTTCTTTCAATTTGCCATTTTTTATTTAAAAATTCTTGATTAAGTTTTCTCAATTGATTTGAAAAATCTAATGAAGAATTACCTTTTAACTTAACTATCTTCCAATTCATTTTTTTTTGTTTTTTTTTGTCATTTGATTTTAGCGCCGTTGATTCAATATAATTTAGATTTGAGATAACAAATACTGTGTTTTTATGTTCTACAAACCTATCTGGAAGTTTTTCAAGTCCTAATCTAACATCTTCCATGCTTATCTCTTTTGTGCTTACCAATAGAGGAATATGAGGCATTTTCTGGTGACATTGTCTCATTACGCTCATCAATAGTGAACCATCACCCATACCTGCATCAAAAATTTTTAATGCAGGAAATTTTGGTTTTAATTTTTGCACAATAGGTTTTAACGCATCAGCAATTTTGTTCTTTTCGTTGGTTGTAGTAACAAAAAGTAAATATTTTTGTCTATTATCAAAAAATCTAAAATTTTTTTTCATCAATGCTAATATGTAATTATTTGTTTGCTGGATAATTAGTTGTTATGAATTTTTTTAAAACATTTAATACTCGATCTGCTTCCTCTAATAACATCATATGTCCGCAATTATCTATTATATCTATTTGACTTCCTTCAATTAAATTCGCTAGTTTTTTACCTTCTTTTACAGGACACATTTTATCGTCAGTGGCAAGTATAGAAAGGGTAGGTATCTTAATTTGTTTTGCAGCTTCAAAACCATTTTTATAATTATCACATGCTCTAAAATCTACACCGAGGGTATTTTTTATTGTTCTAGTTTTAGCTAACATTGAACCGGTATTAATATGATATAATCCTGGTACAGGATGACCACCAAAATGACCAGCTGGCCCATGCGCCCAGTCCATCATTAGTTCAACGGCTTTAGGATCATTATTTTCTGCTAAAGATAATAATTCAGGATTCATCGGAATTGCTCCAGCTCCACCCATTAAACTTAAAGTTTTTATTTTATCAGGATTTCTTGCTGTACACTCAACAGTAACTAAACATCCCTGTGAATGACCGACTAACGAAGCTTCTTTATATCCAACTGAATCAATAACATCACTTACCCAATCAGCCATTTCCTCAATTGATTTTAAACTTTCGCCCCCTGATAATCCATGACCTGGCATATCTAAAGCTAAAACACTATAGCCATGAAAAGCAAAATATCTTGTTTGCAAAACCCATGTCATATGAGTTAGTCCACTACCATGAACAAATATTATTAATGGTTTATTTTTATCGAATGGCCTTCCTCCCGTAGAAGCATAAACCTCGTTATTATTTACCTGAAACTTCATTGATTGGATACGAGCCTAGGTTTCCTAGCAGCTCTAAATCCATTTTCAAAGTCATTTTTGATATCATCTATATCTTCAATACCGACTGATAATCTGATCATATCATGAGATAAACCCGCAAATTTTAATGTAGCTTCATCCATTTGAGAATGTGTTGCTGATGCTGGATGAATTACCAATGTACGCGTATCCCCAACATTTGCTAAATGAGAAGCAAGTTTAACGTTATTAATAAATGCTTCACCTGCAGCTTTTCCTCCTTTAATACCAAATGCAATCATTGATCCTTTGCCATTTGGTAACAATTTGCTCGCTAAATCATGATCGGGATGATCCGGTACACTTGGATGTGATACCCAAGCTACACTATCATGACCTAATAAATACTCGACCATTTTTTCTGCATTCTCACAATGCTTTTTCATTCTGACAGAAAGTGTCTCTATACCTTGTAATACATTCCATGCATTTTGAGGGCTTAGACATGGACCAAAATCTCTCATACCCTCTGCTCTTGCTTTCATTGTAAATGCTGTTGGTCCAAATTCTTCAGCAAAAGATAATCCATGATAACCTTCGTAGGGCTGAGTCATTGTTGGAAATTTATCATTTTGCATCCAGTCAAACTTACCACCTTCAACGATTATACCAGCCATTGAAGATCCATGACCTGCCATCCATTTAGTAAGTGAATGAACTACAATATCAGCTCCATGTTCTATAGGTTTGCATAAATAGGGTGTTTGATAAGTTGCATCTACCATTAAAGGAATACCTGCGTCATGAGCTATTTTAGCAATCTCAGGCATATTCATTATTTCATTTCCTGGATTACCTACAAGTTCTCCAAAAATACCTTTTGTATTTTTTTGAATTGCTTTTTTAAATCCTTCCGTGTCTCTTGGTTTTACAAAAGTTGTTTTAATTCCAAATTTTGGAAGTGTTAATCTAAATAAATTTACAGTTCCTCCATAAAGTTGGGATGATACAACTAAATGATCTCCTGCTTCACAAAGAGTCATTACTGCAAGAAATATTGCACTCATACCAGACGATGTAGCAAGTGCAGCTGTTCCACCTTCTAATGAAGCAACTCTTTCTTCTAAAACAGCCACTGTTGGATTTGATATCCTACTATAAATGTGTCCACCCCTTTCCAAATTAAATAATGCTGCAGCATGATCTACATCATCAAATAGATATGAGGTTGTTTGGTATATTGGTACTTGTCTTGAACCAGCATTTTTATGAGGTTGATAACCTGCATGTAAACTGAGGGTATCGAATTTATATGTTTTAGGATCCATTCCTTTTTTGTCTGACATTTAGTTGCTCCTGTTTAAAATTTTAAGATTTTATTATAAACTAATATTATGTCTTATTAATAGCTTATTTATTAGTTAAAACTATCAAAAATGACTATAGTTCTAACTGTATATCGTTTGACAATATATGGATTTATAAGTATTAATCCCGCAATTATGACTAAATTTCTTAAAAAAGACGACCTAGACAGCAAGTGGTTTGAAATTGACGCAACTGGAGCTGTAGTTGGAAGACTAGCAACTGTTGTATCAAAAATTCTTAGGGGAAAAAACAAAGCAACATTTACTCCTCATATGGATAGTGGAGATTTTGTTGTTGTTAAAAACGTAGATCAATTGAAATTTACAGGAAATAAATTTTCAAATAAAAAATATTATAGACATACAGGGCATCCTGGTGGAATTAAAGAAACAACACCTGAAATATTACAATCTTCAAAACCTGGAGAAGTTTTAAAAATGGCAGTCAAAAGAATGTTGCCAGGTGGTCCTTTAGCTAAAAAACAACTGACTAAACTTAAGGTTTATTCAGGATCTGATCATCCTCATTCAGCACAAAACCCTGAGGTAATAGAGATTGGAAAAATTAATTCAAAAAATATAGTAAGAAATTAAAATGGAAACAAATCAATCAACATCTTCAAAACTAAAATTAAATTTTAAAGATGCAAAATATGCAACTGGTAGAAGAAAGACTTCAATTGCAAAGGTTTGGTTAAAAAAAGGAACTGGTAAAATTTACGTTAATGGTAAAAATCTAGATGATTATTTCACAAGAGCTACTCATAAAATGCAAATACTAAGACCTTTTGAAATTATCAATCAATCTACAGAATACGATGTTAGGTCTCAAGTTGTCGGCGGTGGTCATACAGGTCAAGCGGGAGCATTAGTACATGGTATATCAAGAGCACTATTACAATTTGATGAAAATCTAAAACCAACACTTAGAAAAGAAAAACTTACCACGAGAGATTCTAGATCAGTTGAGAGAAAAAAACCTGGTCGAGCAAAAGCTAGAAGAAGTTATCAGTTTTCTAAAAGATAATATCATTTTAATAAACAACTGTTATATTACAATATGTCTAAGATAAATGCATTAGTTGCTGGAGCCACAGGATATATAGGTATTCAATTGGTTAAATTATTAACTAAACATAAGAGAGTTAAAATTAAATATCTTTGCGGTGACACCTCTGTAGGTAAGAAAATTAGCTATTATGATAAATACTTTAATAAATATAAACTACCGAATATTGTTAAATTTAATAAAGAGTTATTAAAAAGTGTTGATGTTGTATTTACTGCATTACCCAATGGAGAGGCTCAAAAAATTTCAAAAAATTTAAATAATAAAAATATTTTAATTGACTTAGCAGCAGATTTTAGACTTAAATCAGCCAGTGATTATTTGAAATGGTATAAAATTAAACACAATGCACCTAAATTAATCAAAAAAAGTATTTATTCTTTACCTGAGTTAAATAATCAGAATATTAAAAAATATAAGATAATTTCTTGTCCAGGCTGTTATCCAACATCAATTTTATTACCCCTAGTGCCGTTAATTAATAAAAATATTGTTAAATCAAACAATATCATAATTGACTCTAAATCTGGTTATTCAGGTGCAGGCAGAAATGTTCATAAAAAATATAACAACAAATTTTTAAATGAGACATTGAGTGCTTATGGTTTAGCTTTTCACAGACACAATTCAGAAATTGATCAGGAACTAAAAATAAAAACTGGCAAAAAGGTAAAATTTCAATTTACACCTCATCTTTCACCAATGTTTAGAGGAATATTAACTACTATGTATTTAGATCTAAAAAGAAATGATTCTCTTAAAAAAATTTATTTTTTTCTAAAAAAATATTACAAAAATCATAAATTCATTAAAATTTTGAAACCAAATACTTTTTTAGGAACTAATGAAGTAATAAACACAAATAACTGTTATATTTCTGTGTGTGAGAGTAAATATAAGAATAAAATTATTATATTGTCAGCAATAGATAATTTGATTAAGGGTGGTAGTGGACAGGCTGTTCAAAATATGAATATTTTATTTGGATATAAGTCTGATGAAGGATTAAATTGATGAGAATACTACTAATTTTATTAATTTTTTTATTTATAAATAATTGTTCTAACCAAAACTTTGGTTCTTTTTTAAAGAAAAAAAATGATGATGTGGTTGAAAAACCAAATTTAGATATTGATAAAAATATTTCTTTCGAGAATTTTAAAAATAAAATTATTAATTATGGAAAAAATAGTAGTTTTCCGAGCTTAGATGATTGATATGACTAAAAAGCTTAATATAGCAATTGTTGGATTAGGACAGATTGGTAATTATCTCTATAATGAATTAAATACAAAAAAAAAAGATATTCTAAAAAAAACTGGAAAAATTATCTCTGTTTCTGCAATTTCAGCTAAAAATATTAATAAAAAAAGAAAATTTAGAATTAATAAGAAAATATTTTATAAAGATCCCTTTAAAATTTTTAAAAATAATAAAATTGATATTTTAATTGAAGCCATTGGTCAATCTGATGGTATATCTAAAAAAATTGTAGAATTTGCACTTAAGAATAAAATTCACGTTGTAACTCCTAATAAGGCATTAATTTCGAAACACGGTAATAATCTTTCTAAACTTGCTGAAAAAAATAAAGTTAATTTAGAATTTGAAGCGTCAGTAGGAGGTGGCATCCCTGTATTAAGAACTATTAAAGAAGGACTGGCAACTAATAAGATAAGTAAAGTATATGGAATATTAAATGGCACTTGTAATTATATATTATCTGAAATGGAAGAAACTAAGTCTGCCTTTTCAACTGTATTAAAAAAAGCTCAACTATTAGGTTATGCTGAACCAGGTAATCCAAAATTAGATTTAAATGGTTACGATGCTTTAGCTAAAGTTAAAATTCTTTCTGCTTTGGCATTTAATAATAAAGTATCAAATTCAAAATGTTTAATGGAGGGTATTGAAAATATAGAATACAAGGATTTAGAAATTGCAAATCAATTAAATTATAAAATTAAATTATTGGGAATAACAGAAATTGTTAATAATAAATTATTTGAAAGAGTTCATCCGTGTTTAATTAAAAAAAATACTTACATTGCAAATGTTAATGGTGTTATGAATGCTGTTATAATTGAAGGTAATCCAGTAGGGGAGAGTGTTTTACAAGGAGAAGGTGCTGGGCCTGGTCCAACATCATCTGCTTTAATGTCTGATCTTTTGTCGATTTTACGTGGAAATATCAAATACCCTTTTGGGATTTCTGATAATAAAAGAAAATCTCCTTCAATCTATAATACTGATAATTATTCAAATGCTTTATACATTAGGCTTGAAGTTAAAGATAAACCGGGTGTTCTATCTGAAATCACAAAAAAATTTGCTAAACATAAAATATCCGTTCAAAGATTAATACAAATACCAAATAATAAAAATAAAACTGCTTCTATTGTGATTATAACTCACAAATCTTTGGAAAAAGATTATCAGAAATGTATTAAATCTTTTAAATCAAATTTAAATATTATTAAAAACCCTGTATTATTAAGACTTTTTTAATGGAACTTTATTTAAAGCTCTTTGAAGTTCTATTTCCTGTATTTTTTATTGTTGGAATTGGTTTTTTATTAGGGAAAAAAAATCCAAATTTTGATACTTCGTTTATAACATCTTATGCTGGAAATTTTGGAACTCCAGCTTTAGTAATTTTCTCTCTTACATCTACAGGTGTCACATTTGATATATTTGCAGAATATTTTATTTATGCATTAATATTACTCTCATCATTTGCTTTAATCGGTCTTGTTTTTTTAATTCTTATGAAAAAAGATTATATCAGAGAATTACCTACTTTTTTTTTACCTAATACAGGCAATATGGGTATACCAATATGTCTTTTTGCATATGGTAAATTGGGAATGGGCGTAGCTGCAGCTATATCATCATTGGTAATACTTCTACATTTTACTGCTAATATATTTCTTGCAAAACGAAAATTTGATTTTTCAATAATTGCAAAAAGTCCTTCTTTCTATACAATTATTTTGACCGTTATCTTTTTATACTACGGCAAAGAAATGCCGGTTTTTGTGATTAATACAACAATGCTTTTATCTTATGCTATGATTGTTATGATTTTAATGTCCTTAGGTATTGCCTTAACTCAAATGAAAGTATTTTCTTTGAGAGACTCGATCATAACGTCCATAGGTAGAGTAATTCTTGGTCCAATTGTAGGTTTTTTTATTATAAAATTTTTTAATTTATCTGGTTTTGCGGCTGGAGTTTTACTAATTCAATCTTCAATGCCTAGTGCAATACTTTGTTATTTGGTTGCTGCAATGTATTCACCAAAAAAAAATGTAGATAATATTTCCAGTACTATTGTTGTTTCTACTTTAATGTCATTGGTTACAGTGCCAATTACAGTATTTATCGCCCTTAAATATTTTGCTTAAATGAAAGCAATATTTTTAAATTTATCCGCATGGATGGTTTTGCCCTTTATGGATGCAATTGCAAAATACTTATCTTCAGATTTGTCTTTTTTTCAAATAACTTGGGCTAGATATTTTTTTACAGTTGTATTCACAACTTTTTTTATGTTTTTATTTTTTAGGGAACAATTGAAGTTTTCTCAAAATATCAAATTACAAATAATTAGAGGTTTGTCTTTATTTTTTGCAAATATATGTTTTTTTTACTCCATTTCTGTGATCTCTATGGCAAAAGCATTAACATTGGCATTCGTTGCTCCATTAGTCACAACTGCTCTTTCTCCATTTTTACTTAACGAAAAAGTCGGATATAGACGGTGGACTGCTGTATTAGTCGGTTTTTTTGGTATTTTAGTTGTCATAAGACCTGGAATTATAGAGATTAATCTTGCTAGTATAGCAGCTGTTGGAACAGGCTGTTTTTACGGCTTTTATCTAATAATAACTCGAAAATTACATTCAACAGATAGTCCTTTACTCACATTGCTGATTACAGGCGTAGTAGGGGTGATTATCGCATCTTTTTTTGTTCCTATTGTTTGGATTAATCCTACTCCAATTCAATGGTCTTGGATGGCTCTAATGGGTATATTTGCCTGTTTAGGCCATATATTAATCATTTTGTCTCTTCGTTACTCTGATGCTTCAAAATTAGCACCATTTGGTTATTTTGAGATAGTTACTAACCTTATTTTAGGATACTATGTGTTTTCGGATTTTCCAGATAAATATACTTTTATTGGTCTTTTCATAATTGTTTCATCTGGTTTATATGTTTTTAGAAGAGAATATTATTATAAATATAAGTAAATTTATATTTACTATATATTAATATTATACTTTAATTAATGTATGTAAACCATTGTATTTATTACATTTTATATAATATCTAAACTATAGTTTAACTAGTATAAAATACAAAATAATGGAATAATAATAAAATTTGTCAATTAGACATGTTTTGGTAATTAAAAATAATCAATAAATATGCGGTTATTTGAATTATAAAAATATATATTGAAATTGGATTATGAGATAGGGGACAATATTCAATAAAAACAACAATTATGATGAAATTTTAGAACAAATCTATTGCTAATAAAAACCTAGTTTTATTTTGATATGGGAATTTCTCAATATTAATTGATATAAATATAATAAAAAATAATAATTTTCTAAATAATTACCAAAGTAATGCAATTTATGAATATAGCGTTTAATGCCCCAAATATAGGCCTAATTTAAAGATTTCATTTTATAAGCTGCAACCAATAGGGGAATTTAAAATTGTAATACTAAATGTTGTTAAATTTTAAAAAAACGTTGGTATTGCTAACTTTTAAAGCAAAATTCCCTCAGATTTGAGCAGTTTTTTCTTGGTTTTTATACCACCTTTTCCAGAATATCCTCCAAGAGATCCATCAGACCTGATTACTCTATGGCATGGTATTTTAGGAGCATATGGATTTTTTCCAATAGCATTCGCTACAGCTCTAACAGCTTTAGGCTTATTAATACCCTTTGCGACGTCAGAATAGCTTAAAACACTACCTTTTCTTATAGTTTTTAAATATTTCCAAACTTTAATTTGAAATTTTGTACCTTTTAGGATCATATTAGAAAAAAACCCTGTATCTCTGCACCCTTTCAGGTACAAAGATCAGTAGTTTTTTGGCACGTCGTTGTATGCGCTACCGCCATGCCTTCCACCCCGCAATTTTAGCGCTACTCTGCGTGGTTTTCTGCCCTCTGGGCTTGAATCTCTCGATTTTTCCCCAGATGGTCAGTTAAGAGTTGCCTCTTAATTCATTTAAGAGATTATCATAGTGCAAATATGATTAGTATCACTTTATAGTTGATTATTAAGGGTTTTTAACAGCTGTGAATAGCGTTAACAAACTATCTAGGTCCAACGAAAATTAGAATAAAATAAGATAAATAGAAAATTATTGTTAAAACAGACAAGAAATATACTTCTAATGATTTTCCATTCTTTTTGTAAACTAAATAACTCAATATAGTTAAACCTAAAGATATAATTAAAAAATAGCTTGTAGGAATTTCACCATCTATAGTCATCAAATTTTTGTTTTAATTCATTTGACATTTAAAATCACTTAATATATTACTAATGATAATTAATTGTTATCAATAGTAATTATATGAATGAACTGAAAACAGACTTAAAATCGCTTCATGAAGCAACTTTAAATAACCTTAAAAGCTCAAAGTCAAATAACACTCTAAGAGCTTATAAATCTGACTTTAAAGACTTCGGTGCTTTTTGTGCAAAGCATGGATTAAATTCACTACCATCAGAACCAAAAATAGTTTCTTTATACCTAACCTATCTCTCTAAAAACTCAAAAATAAGCACTTTAAGACGAAGATTAGTATCAATAAGCATGGTTCATAGGCTAAAAGGGCATTATCTAGACACAAAACATCCAATCATTGTTGAAAATTTAATGGGAATTAGAAGGGTCAAAGGAAGTATTCAAAAAGGTAAAAAACCTATATTAATCAATCATTTAAAATCAATTATTAATGTAATAAATGAACAAAAAACTGAGGAAATAAAAAAACTCAGAGATAAATCAATAATCTTAATTGGCTTTGGAGGAGGTTTTAGAAGAACCGAGATCATTTCAATTGATTATGAGGATTTAGAATTTGTTCCTGACGGTTTAAAAATCATTGTTAAAAGATCAAAAACTGACCAATTCGGAGAAGGAATGACTAAAGGACTGCCCTACTTCGAAAATGAAATTTACTGTCCTGTTACAAATCTAAAAAAATGGTTAGAAATTTCTAAAATTAAGTCTGGACCTATTTTTAGAAGATTTTCTAAAGGTTTATCATTAACAAACAAAAGATTAACTGACCAATCTGTAGTTTTAATAATGAAAGAGTATTTAAATATAGCAGGTATCGAAAACAAAAATTTTGCAGGTCACAGTTTAAGGTCAGGTTTTGCTACAGTAGCTGCTGATTCAGGTGCTGATGAGAGGAGTATAATGGCTATGACAGGTCATAAAACAACACAAATGGTAAGAAGATATATTAGAGAGGCAAATATATTTAAAAATAATGCATTAAATAAAATTAAAATATAATAATCTTAAATTAACTTATCTCTGTATCCATCAATTTTTTTTGAAATATAATTATTAGTTAGGTAGAAATGTTTATAAATCCTTTTTTGTAAGGATTTTTTGAAAGAATCATTTTTAATTAGTTTTTTGATAGATTTTTCAACATTTTTAACTGTTAATGTCTTTAATTTAATGGCTTTTGGAGATGCCTCCCTTAGACCGCCTTTATCTGTTATAATTAAAGCACATCCCGCACTTGAAGCTTCAAGAGCTGTTCTACCAAAAGGTTCACTCTTTCTAGGACAAACGACAGAAATATCTGACTTAATAAACCATTTTGTAACTATATTATTTTTTTGAAAACCTAAAATTTTCAAATTTCTGTGTTTAAAAACATGCTTCTCTCTAGGTTCATCACCAATAACAATAGCATTCCAATCCGGGTAATCATTTAAAATATTTATAATAGCTTCTCCAAATATATCGTAACCTTTGGAAATATTTAATCTACCAACAAATAAAATTAATTTTTTTTTGTCTTTAAAATTAATTATTTTTTTACTCGTTGATTGATTAATAACTTCAAGTTTGTTGGTGATATATTTTTTATTTAAACCTTTGGTAAATTGATTCAAAGTCCAATTACTATTAAAAATTATTTTTTTTGTTTTATTGTATAAATTAATTCTTTCTTTTAAGGTTTTTGCTAGTTTCATTTCAAGTGGATTATTATGGAAATATAAAACAATATTTTTATTTTTCTTATAAATAGAGTTTATGTATTCAGGTCTATTATGAATTTCAATTAAATTTGATTTTTTTAATTTTTCTTCAACAAGAAATTTTTTTACATAAGCTTTGCTGCTGCTTCTAAAAAAAAATTTTGTAAATTTTAGATTAGTATAATTTGTTAATAATTTTTTTTTAAATGAAGTGTTTCCAAATACTTGGATATTTTTTTTATATTTACTTAGTTTGATTGTATCATTTAAAAAAAGTGAAACTGCACCAGCGTAATCAGGGGTAAAATTTTCTTTATATGGAAGTAAAATTGATATTTTCATTTATAAAAAACTAGATTTTAATTTATTTCTAAGTTTGTAATTTTTTTTAAGTTTATATTCTTCTCTCATGGCCTTAGATTTTGAATTATAACTTATACTATAGGCTAATATCCATTTTCTACCTCTAGTAAATTTTGCTCCTTTCGAGGCGTTATGTTTAGCTAATCTTTTCTTTAAATTGTTAGTATATCCAACGTAGCTAAGATATTTCTGTTTATTTTTAGATATGATTAAATAAACAAAATATTTCATTATGGCGGTCCCTAGGGGAATCGAACCCCTCTTTCATGGATGAAAACCATGTGTCCTAACCGATAGACGAAGGGACCAGAGATGGAGTTTCTATTGCAATTATTAAAAATAATCAAGCTATAGGTTCCTCACTTTTTATAATTTCTATTGATGATTCTTTGTGTGTGACAAGAGTTTCAGTAATAAATTTTGTATTTTCTTTTTTTACAGCTGCAATCATTTCAGTACCGGTAATACCTGTTGCACAAAAAATACTATCTCCTTTAACTATTTCATCTAATTCATATTTTTTATTTAGGTCAGATATTCCCATTTTTTTTGCTCTAGCTTTATCTTGATCAGTTTCAAATAAAAATCTTCCCTGAAATTTGCATCCATAAGCATCCAAAGCTGCCGCAGAGATTACTCCTTCAGGACCCCCTCCAATACCCAAAAATAAGTCTATACCATACTTATTATCAGTAACTAAGAGAGCACCACAAATATCACCATCTGAAATTAATTTTAAATTTACTTTTAATGATTTTAATTCTTCAATAATCTCTTTATGTCTTGGCCTATCAAGAATACAAACTGTAAGTTCACTAATATTTTTATTTTTAGCTTCTGCAATATTGGAAATATTTTTTTTTATAGGATAATCTAAGTCTGTTGCATCATATGGAATATCTTTACCTACTGCAATTTTATTCATATAGGTTTCTGGAGCATTAAATAAATTTCCTTTATCTGAAATTGCTAAAACTGATATTGCACCTCGAATATTTTTTGCTGCAAAGTTTGTTCCTTCAAGCGGGTCTACTGCTATATCTAAGTTTGGACCATTACCTTTTCCAAGTTTTTCTCCTATATATAGCATTGGTGCTTCATCTAATTCACCTTCACCTATCACTACTTCTCCATTAATTTCTAGATTATTTAAATCATTTCTCATTGAATCCGTTGCAGCTTTATCAGCTAATTTTTTATCCCCTTTACCAAGATATTGATAACAATTAATAGCTGCCCTTGAAGTTACTTTAACAAGTGATTTGATTAAATCTTTATTTAAAGACATTAAATATTTTCAACAGTGGATTCTTCTGAATTATATTTCAATCTAGCCTCAAATTCACTTAATCTTTTCCATACTGAAATCAATTCCACTATAGTAGACCAGCTTCTAACTAAGTATTGTAATGAATTTTCAACTCTTCCGAATGCTCTTGTTATCTGTTGAACAAAACCTAATGTTATCGCACCTGATACTATAGTTGGTGCTAAAGCTAAATATGGAACAATTACCATTCCTTGAAAATAGCTCCATTTTACTGCATTGAAATACAAGTAGTGAAAATATGATTTATAGTGAATACCTCTAACTCTATCATATAATTGACCAATTGTTGGTGGAGCTGCTCTTATTGGATCATCTTCACCATGGACTAATTCTTTTCTATAACCTGCTTCTTCTTTTTGAATATCATATTCAATACCGGGCAACTTTATTCCTACAGCAGCTAACAATACTGTCCCACCAAGTGCAGATATTATTGCAACCCAAACTAAAGCATGATCGACCTCACCTATCCATGGAAGTACATCGACTTGTTTAGATAAACCCCATAATATTGGTAGGAAGGCCACTAAAGTCATTATGCTATCTAGAAGTCCAACACCGAGACCTTCCATTATTCTTGCAAATTTTAAAGTGTCTTCTTGAACTCTCTGTGATGCCCCTTCAGTTAAACGAGCTTTTAACCATTGTGAATGATAATATTCAGCCATAGAAGTTCTCCATCTAAATACCCAATGAGAAACAAAAAAACCTGTTACAATAGCAATTATAATCCAAAGACCAGCAACTTTCGCAAAAGTAAATAAGTATCCAATAAATTCTGTTTCTGTTACTGAACCAGGCTCAGTCAAAGCTTTTTGAAGAGTGTCATAAAACTCACCGAACCATTCATTGATTTTTACATCTAATTGCACTTGATACCAGGTTGAAACTAATATGAAGATTGATCCAAATATACTCCAACCATACCATCTTCTTTCTGTAAAAAATTTAAACATTATTTTGTAAAATTGTCAGCGTAAGATTTTAAAGTAATTTTTCTTTTATTCGGTTCAATCACTTCAAAATCAATTTTATTTTTTTTTGCATATTCAATTGCTAATTCTTTTGTGGAAAATTCTAATTTTAATTCACCATAAGTATCTGTAGAGCTCTCCCACCCCATCAAGGGATTTATCCCAGGATCATCTGTAATATATTCAATAATCCATTTATCAAATTTCTTTAATCCTGACTGCATAGCAGTTTTAGAAGGTTTATAAATTTTTGCTTTTTTCATAAAATGGTCGGGGTGGTAGGATTCGAACCTACGGCCCCTTGGTCCCAAACCAAGTGCGCTACCAGGCTGCGCTACACCCCGAATGCAGTACTAATACAGTAGATAAAAAAAATTTCAAAGAATATTAATCACTATTTAAAGGGAAATTTTATAAAATTTGCTATATATAAGTATCTATGATCATTGAATGTCCAGCTTGTTCTAAGAAGTTCAATATTGATGAAAAATTAATTCCAGATGAAGGTAGGCTTTTAAAGTGCGGCAATTGCGATCATACATGGTTTTATAAAAAGGAAGAAAATTTAAAATTAGAAACTGAAACTATAAAAATAAATGAAATTGAAGAAAATAAATCAGAGATCAATGTAGAACCCGTTGATGTACCTATAAAACAATCAAAAAAAATAAGAAAAAAAATTTCAAAAAAATCTTCAAAAAAAGAGAGTACATCAAAAGAATTAGTATCTATAGATAAAAGTTCTGTTTCAAGAGAAAACAATATTATTAAAAAAATATTTTTAATAATTATTTCAATTATTGCCTTTATTTTACTTATAGACACATTTAAAAACCAAATATCCATTATATTTCCTGGCATAGTGCAAATGTCAGATAGTTTGTATCTAGTAATAAATGACTTGAAATTATTTATTAAAGATTTAGTCAGGTAAAAATGATTCAGATAATTACAAAACCATTTAGATGGTTTTTCAAATTAGAAGCTGCTAGTGGTCTCGTTTTACTTTTTGCAGCTATAATAGCTTTGATTGTAAGTAATTCTAATTTATCTGAATTATACTTTTCTACGTTGAATAAATATTTATTTTTAGGAATAAATAATTTTGGAATAAAATTATCAGTTTTACATTGGATAAATGATGCTTTAATGGCAATATTTTTTTTCTTTGTAACATTAGAAATTAAAAGAGAATTCTTACAAGGTGAACTTTCAAATATAAAACAAGCCCTTCTTCCAATTATCGCAGCAGTTGGTGGAATGTTAGTACCTGCATTATTTTATGTTTTTATTAATTTTGGAGATAGTGAAACAATGAATGGTTGGGCAATTCCATCTGCAACTGATATCGCTTTTTCTTTAGGAGTGCTCTCATTATTAGGTAAAAGAGTTCCATTATCTTTAAAAGTTTTTCTAACTGCTTTAGCTATTATAGATGATTTGGGAGCTATAGTAATTATTGCATTATTCTATTCAGGTGATCTGAGTATTAAATATCTAAGCTTAATGCTTTTAGCCTTTATTGTTCTTCTAGTAATAAATAAGTTTAATATAAAGAAATTTTTACCTTATTTAATTGTTGGAATATTTCTTTGGGACTTCACTCACAATTCTGGCATTCATGCAACGATTGCTGGTGTTTTGCTAGCAATGACTATACCTCATAGAAAAAAAGACAAAGACTTTTCGCTACTAATAAAAATTGAACATGCGATTAGTCCATATGTTGCATTTGGTATTATGCCATTATTTGCTTTTGCAAATGCAGGTGTTTCATTAGAAGGTTTATCTTTTGCATCATTACTTGATAAAGTTCCATTGGGAATATTGTTAGGATTGTTTGTGGGTAAACAATTAGGTGTATTTGTGTTTTCTTATATTTCAATAAAAATGAAAATAGCCCAAATGCCCAATAACTCTAACTGGTTTAATTTTTACGGTGTTGGAGTATTAACAGGTATTGGGTTTACAATGAGTCTATTTGTTGGAAATTTAGCATTTGTTGAAAATATGCAATACATGGATGGAGTTAAAATTGGAGTTTTAACTGGGTCATTATTATCCACTTTATTTGGTTACTTCTTAATACTACTTACACCAAATAAGTAAGTAGTTTATGAAAAGATTAATAATAATAAGTTTAACAATAATAATGTTTTTTTTTAAAAATTCAGCAAACAGTAACGATCAGAAAAGTTTATACGATCTAGAAATTGAGAGTATTAATGGAGAAATCATAAAATTAAAAGATTATCGAGATAAAGTTATACTTATAGTAAACACCGCCAGCTATTGTGGTTTCACCAAACAATACGAAGATCTGCAAGATTTATGGAATAAATATAAATCTAGTGGTCTTATTGTTCTTGGAGTGCCCTCAGACTCTTTCAATCAAGAAAAAAAAACCAATAGTGAAGTAAAAGAATTTTGTGAGGTCAATTTTGAAATAAATTTTCCATTAACAACTATTACAGATGTAAAAGGTAACGATGCTCATGCGATTTTTAAGTGGGCAGAAAATAATTTTGGCAAATCTGCAATTCCTAAGTGGAATTTTCATAAAATATTAATCAATAAACAGGGAAATGTAGAGGAAACATATACTTCTTTTACAAAACCTACATCAAATAAAATTATAAATAAAATTGAAGAAATACTATAGTTCTACAGTTAAACCATCATGTGCTGGTATAACATTTTTAGGTATAACTTTCTTTAACTGATTATAATCTAATACTGGTGATAAATTTGAAAGAATAGCATTTTTCGGTTTAAATTTTTTGATGAAGTGTAAAGATTTTTCTAAATTGAAGTGTGATGGATGAAAATTGTACCACAGACAATCAATTATTAAATACTTAAGATTTTTAAAATAAAAATAATCTTTTTTGTGAATATCACTTACATCAGTAATGTATGCAAGTTTTTTATCAATTATAAAACAATTAGAATTGACCGAACCGTGCTCAACAACAATCGACTTAAATTTTATATTTTTATTTTTATGTTTAATAAACGAATTTTTTTTTAATTTATTTAATTTTAAAGTAGCTGGATATTCTTTTGAGAAACTTTCAAAACAATATGAAAAACTTTGTTTTAAATATTTGGATGTTTCATTATCAGCATAAACATTAACTTGTTTTCTACTATTAATAAAAAAAGATCTTAAATCATTTATTCCATGTGTTTGATCAGCATGCATATGAGAATAGAATACTTTGTCAATTTTCTTAATTTTATGTCGTAATAACTGTTGTCTTAAGTCTGGAGATGTATCAATTAAAATGTTTTCATTAAAAGTTTTAATAAGCGCTGAACATCTTGTTCTATAATTTTTTTTATTTTTGGGATCGCAATTTCCAAAAAAACCATCAGGTCTTGGCACACCCATTGAGCTTCCACAACCTAATATTATAAATTTTATAGTCATTTTTGAAAAAATAATCGTTCAAAATTATTATTTGTAATAGTTTCTAATTCATCAAAAGTTTTTGATTTTAATTCTGAAAGTTTTTCCAATGTATATTTAATAAAAGAGGGTTCGTTTTTTTTACCTCTCATTGGTATAGGTGCTAAAAATGGACTATCTGTTTCAATTAAAATTTTATCATTTTCAATCATTTTAAATGTTTCTTGAAGATCAATACTATTTTTAAATGTTATTATTCCACTTGCAGAAAAATACGAATTTAATGTCATCATTTTTTTTGCAAATTCTTTTGAACCTGTAAAACAGTGCATGAGTATTTTAATATCACTATTTTTATATCCATTTAAAATATCAAAAGTTTCTTTTTCCGCACTTCTAGAATGAACTATTAAAGGATAATTTAATTCAATCGAAGCTTCTATATGTGTCTCAAAACTTTTAATTTGAGCATCTTTATGACTATTTTCATAATAGAAATCTAATCCTGTCTCCCCTACCCCAATTATCTTTTTAAATTTATTAGCATTTTCAACAATGAATTTTTTATCCATATTATCATTGCTAGACTCGTGGGGGTGAATACCTATACTTCCATAAATTATTTCGTCAAGATTTATAATCTCTTTAATATTTTCAAAGCTTTTTGAATTGGTTGAAATAGTTAAAATTTTCTTTAATCCATTTTCCTTGGAACGTTTTATAACATCATTGATATTTGAATAAAGAGGTTCGTGATCAAGATGACAATGTGAGTCTATCATTTTTCAATTTTTTTAAACAAAATATCTAATTTATTTATTTTTAAATCTTTTTTTAAAATTTCATTATTATCAATTGATGTAAAATCAATAGAATTTTCTGTTTCATTAAAAACATTTAAAACTTTTAATGAGGTTTCTGGCATTACTGGATAAAGCAAAATAGTAATTTTTCTAATTAATTCTAATGCAGTATAAACAATCGTATTCAACCTTAATCTATCGTCTTTCTTCTTCCAAGGTTCCTGATCATTAAAATATTTATTTGCAGAAAACAATCTATCAACAATAAAACTCATATATTGGTTTATATCTTGATTATCTATAAATGATCTTATTTTATCTAGATTATTTAATGGTTTTAAAATTTCTAAATCATCATCAGTAAATTTATGATCAGGTATTAAAGATGAACAATTTTTTTCAGCAAAAGAAAGTACTCTTTGACAGAGATTTCCAAAATTATTTGCCAAATCGCTATTAATACAATTTTCTAATTTTTCCTCAGAAATATTACCATCATTACCAAAAGAAACTTCTTTAAGTAAATAATATCTTAATGGATCTAAACCATAAATATTTATTATTTCTAATGGATCTAAAATATTTCCTTTTGATTTTGACATCTTTTCATCACCAGAAAGGATCCATCCATGTCCATAAACCCTTTTTGGCGGTTCTATTTTTGCAGCCAATAAGAATGCTGGCCAATAAATAGCGTGAAATCTTAATATGTCTTTACCAATAATATGTAAATCTGCTGGCCAAAAACTTTTATATAATTCATTATTTTCATCGGGATATTTTAAAGAACTTAAATAATTTGTTAATGCATCTAACCATACATAAACTACATGATTTTCATCACTTGGTACTTTTACACCCCAAGAAAATGTTTTTCTACTAACAGATAAGTCTTTTAAGCCACTTTTGACAAAGCTTATTACTTCATTTCTTCTACTTTCAGGTAATATGAAATTTTTATTTTTTTCATAAAAATCTAATAACGGTTTTTCCCATTCTGAAAGTTTAAAAAAAAAAGATTCTTCTTCAACCCACTCAACAGCTGAACCGGATGATTTAGCAACTTTTAAACCATCTTTTTCTTCGACCTCATCTTCATTATAAAAAGCCTCATCTGATACAGAATACCAACCAGAATATTTAGACAAAAAAATTTGATTATTTTTTTCAAGTATATTCCATAAATTTTGTACAGATACTTTATGTCTATCTTCTGTCGTTCTAATAAAATCTGTATTAGATAAGTTTAATGTTTTAGTTAAATCCTCAAATGTTTTACTTATTTCATCACAAAAAGATTTTGGATCCTTATTTAACTTTTCAGCAGATCTTTGTATTTTCAAACCATGCTCATCTGTACCTGTTAAAAAATAGACATTAAAACCATCAATTTTTTTGAAACGTGCAAAAAAATCAGCAATTATACTTGAATATGCATGTCCCATATGAGGTTTTGCGGAAGGATAGTAAATTGGTGTTGTTATATAATAATTTTTATTCACTTAATAATTTATCCTTAAATTCTAAAAAAAAAGTTTCATAATCAAGATTATATTTTTTTACATTAGATAATTTTGAATAATAATATTCTTTAACTTTATATGACAATTTTTTTGTTGTGTTTATATGTTTATAAAAAAATAATTCAATAATCATATTTAAATTATCTCTTATAAATTCTTGTTTAATATAATGCTTATTATTAATTAAATTAACTAATAAATCATCAACTGTGGTTTCGGATACTGATAATTCAAATTCATTCATATAGTTTATTAAGGATATTAAAAAAAAAGGTGTTGAGTAATAATTTATTAAATTTGAATTTAATTGTTCATAAATATTTTCATTAAAGTGATTATTGATAATCAATCTAGTATTCTCATTAGATAGACTTAATTTAAATTCTATACATCGGGATTTTATTGTATCTATTAAAAACTTCTCTGAATTAAAAATTAAAATAAAAAAAACATTTTCATTTGGTTCTTCTAAATTTTTTAATAAAGCATTTGATGAATTAATATTTAAAAATTCAACATCGTCGAGAATTATAAATCTTGATTTATTATTAAAGGAGGATTGATTTGTAAACTTTATGATTTCTCTAATTTGATCAATTTCTATATTTTTTTTATCATTATTTTTTTTTATATTTAAAATATTAGGATGGGATTTGTTTTTTATTAGCTCATTATCGTTATTAGAATTAAAAATTTTATATAAAAATTTTTCTGTAAGTAATGATTTTCCAATACCTTTTTTACCAGATAACAAAATTTTATTTGGAAGTTCATTATTTTCGTAAAGTGTTACAAATTTTTCTAAATATGCTTCATGTCCTATTAATTTATATTCAGACATTTATATCAATTTCTCAAGTTTATTTATTATGATTTTTTTTACTTCATTAATTGTATTAGTGTTTGAATTAATTTTAATATATTTGCTCTTATTGCTTGATATTTTTTCATACCCGTTCTGAACTTTGTTATAAAATTTTAGTTTAAATTTATCATATCTATTTAAGTTAGATCTATTTCTAAGCCTTTTTTGTAAATTTGTTGAATTTACAGTACTTAAAAAAACTATATCAGGATTAAAATTTCCAATTATAAACTTATTCAGCATTCTGATTACCTTTAAATCAATTTTCATTCCATAATGTTGATACGCAATAGTAGAATCTGTAAAACGATCAATTAATATTATTTTTTTTTTATAATTTTTTTTAATAATTTTCTCAAAATTTTCTGATCTTCCAGCATAAAATAGTAATAGATCGGTTTTATTATTTAAATTTAGTTTCTTATTTAAAATCAATTTTCTTATTTTTTCTGAAAAAATTGAACCACCAGGCTCTCTTAATTTTATAAAATTTTTTCTTCGCTTTTTTAAATAATTTGCAGCAATTTTAAAATTTGTAGTTTTTCCCGAGGCCTCAATGCCTTCAAATATAATAATTGGATATTTAGACATCGCCCCATATCAAAAAATTGATAGAAGTTATCAATCTTGATATTGCATTTTGTTGTTTGATATTTTCTGTAGAAAATAAGTCATGATTAGATATTACTTCATCTTTATATAATACTTTTATTTCTGCTAATTTTTCTCCAATTTTAATAGGTGCTTGTATAGGACCGTCATAAACAATCTTCACTTTCATATATTTTTTTTTAGCTTTTGGAATGGTCTTATATATTATGTCTTTAGTATTAACTTTTACTTTTTTCTTATTTCCCTGCCAAACATCTAGTTCATAAAGATATTCGTTATCATTACTTATTTTTATCGTATCGAAATTTGTAATTCCCCATGTTAACAATTTTTGTGATTGCTTTGATCTAGAATTTTTAGTTTCAAAACCACTTGCAACAGCAATTAATCTTCTCTCTTTTCTTAATATGGAAGATGCAAGTGAATATTTTTCTGAACCAAGGTAGCCTGTTTTAATTCCATCTACACCCATATTTTTATATAATAATGGATTTCTATTTCCTTGTGTAATTGGATCCCCTCCAGTCCTACTCCAAGTAAATTCTTTAATTTTAAAATACTCATAATATTTAGGATGTTCTTTGATTAAATAATTCGACATAATTAAAATATCTCTAACGGTTGAATAATTGTTATCATCATTAATCCCTGACGAATTTGAAAAATTAGTATTTTCCATCCCAATTTCTTGAGCTTTCTCAGTCATTAGCAAAGCAAACTCGTCTTCCGTTCCTGCAATACCTTCAGCCAAAGCTACACAAGCATCATTACCTGAAGCAACAATTATACCTAATAATAAATCTTCTACCGAAACTTCATCTCCAACCATTATAAACATTGATGAATAACCAGATGAGGATAATCTCCAAGCATTTTCAGAAACAATAAATTTTTCATCTAATGTGATTTCACCACTTTTCAATAAATCAAAAGCAACGATTGAAGTCATTATTTTTGTCATAGAAGCAGGAAATATTCTTTCATCAGGATTTTTTTCATATAAAATTTCACCAGATAAATAATCTTGTAAAATTGCAGTTCGTGCATTTATGTTAAATTTTGCATAAGAAATATTAGTTATAACTAAAAATGAAAGGACAAAACTTAATAGTACTTTTATTTTCATAATTTTATTAATTCAATATTTTCAAAATTTATATCAGCAATCTCATTATATACATTTTTAATTGATCCTAAATTATAAAAAGGACCCTTGTAAACCCTATATAAATTTTTAGACATTTTTTTGATATTTATGTCTTTTAAATTGTATTCATCCTCAAGTCTTTTTTTCAATGTAATTGCAGATTCTTCAAAAAATAAATCAGCAAATTTAATTATAAATTCAAATTTTGTATTTTTCACCTTCTCAACTTTTGAATTATTATCTTTTTCAATTGATATATTTTGGATCGAAATGCTGTCTACTGGAGCTTTATTTGCTACTTTTTTTTCCTCATCAAACGTTTTAGCTTTATTTGCAACAAAAGTATTACTAGAATTTATTGTTTCTACACGTACATAGGGTTGATCAGGATCTATATCAAGTTCAGTTGCAATTCTTTCAGAAATTACTGAATTATAAAATATTGGATATTTTGAACTTTTTCCTACTTTAGCAATCAAGTATTTTTCATTTAACAAATTTGTTATTTTTATATCTGTATCTTTTTTTAATTTATTATTGAAAATAACTAATGATCTTTGATCAATTTTTTTTGAAACTATTCGTTTTTTGAAAATATCATTATTAAATATTAGAGCAAAACCATCATTTGAATAATTTTTGAAATCTTTATTGGTGATTACTTTTTTATTAGTAGTTTCACATGATGTTAAAATTATTGCTAAAAAAATTATTATCTTAAGTTTCATTTTCAAAACTATTTTTTAATGTGCATACAGCCAAACTAAATCTTAATGACCTGTTCCACTTTAAGATTAGCTTATAATTATTAAAAATAATATATGCTGGTTTAAGTTTATTTGCATTTTCTACTATTTCAGCATCAGGAGTAACAATTGCTGCTGTCAAATTGTCATATTTTTCCAAAAAAGACGAATTTTTTATATAATTTTTTAAATATTTTACTTTTCTTTCATGTTTAATTTTTTTTGCTGATGTATTTAAATATTTATCAGGAATATTTTCATTTAGATTAATTCTATAAAAACACGGAGTATTATCATTCCATCCAAGATTACTTAAATAGTTTGCTGCCGATGCAAAAGAGTCCTCAATATTTTTTAGATCAATTGATCCATCTTTATTATAGTCAATGGCATAATTTTTAATTGTGGATGGCATAAATTGAAAATTACCAAATGCACCTGCCCAGGATCCAAATAATGTACTCGGATCTATAATTTTTGCATCTACTAATTTTAAAAGGGTGATTAATTCTTTAGTAAAAAATTCACTTCTTCTTTGATCGTAGCTTAATGTTGCAAGTGAAGAAACGATATCCATTTTACCTAAGTAGTTTCCAAAATTAGTTTCAATACCCATAAGTGCCAATAGCAAATTTTTATCTACTTTGTATTCAGAAGATACTTTATTAATAATATTGTTTTCTTTATTTAATATAATTTTTCCTAGTTTTACTTTTTTTGAAGAGGTTCTTTTTGAAATATATGTCTTTGTGTCTTCATAGAATTCAGGTTGGTATCTGTCATACTTTATTACATCGGGTAAGAACTTGGAGTTATCTATTAAATTATTAACTGTAGATTTACTAATACCTTCATTAATTGCTCTTTTTTTAAATTTAATTTTCCAATCATTGAAGTCATCAGCAATTAGATTTGCAGAATTTAATATAATTAAAATTGATATGATAAATAATTTAATTTTTTTCATACAAATCTTTTAGGTATATCGATACAGCAATCCATATCAAAATAAAGCTGATTAATTTATGTATATCTAATTCCTCATTATATACGAAATAACCCAACAGGAATTGCAAAGTTGGAGTTATATAAAAAACCATGCCAGTCGGACCTAAACCACATAATTCAACACCTCTAACATATAAATATAAAGGAATCACGGTCATAGGGCCTGCCAGCATAAATACTAACATTAATTTAACATTCGATATATCAAAATCATTTAAATCATTTTGTACAATTAAATAAAAAGCAAATATTACTGCTGGAAAAATAAATAAACTTTCAACTAATAAACCAATATCTGTGTCTACATCAATTTTTTTTCTTACTAAATTATAAAAACTCCAACTTAGAGCTACAATTAAACCAACCCATGGTATTGATTGGAAACTAGATATTACTAAATACAGAATTGATATAGTTACGATTAAAAGTGAAATTTTAGTTTTGAAACTTAATTCCTCTTTTAAAAAATAATAACCTAAAAAAACACTTATTATAGGCATTATAAAATATCCAAAACTAGCATCTATAACTTGATCATTTCCTATTGCATAAATCCAAACAGCCCAATTCGTAAAAATTAATAATCCAGATAAAAACAGCATCATAATTTTTTTTTTATCTTTAAAAACCGAGCTAAATTTTTTCCACTTTGACAAAATGATTGTTGTCAAAATTAGCATAACAGTTGTCCATGCACTTCGATGTAGGACAACTTCAATGTGGCCAGCAAAAGCAATATATTTAAAATATATAACTCCAATAAAACCCCACCAGAAAGAACCAAATGCCGTTAAAATTATACCTTTATTAAATTGATTTTTGCTTAACATTATATTGATCAATTAAACTATTTTGTTTATGAAATATAGAATTTTAATTATTACAAATTAGGAGAGATGGCTGAGCGGTTGAAAGCACCGGTCTTGAAAACCGGCAAAGGGGCAACTCTTTCCTGGGTTCGAATCCCAGTCTCTCCGCCACTAATATTTATTTTTAAATTCTATAAGTTTTTTTAAGATAACTGTATCCTCAAAATCTTTTGAATTTTTACCTAAACTTAAATTGACCAAAGTTTCATCATCAAAATTAATTAACTTATCTAAAGAAACTAATTCTTTATGGTCAAGATTATCGATGATTGAACTAACAAATTTAGAGACAAAAATATCCATTTCTTTAGTGCCACGATATTGAGCTCTGTATAAAATTTTATTTATTAAATTTTGTTTATTTGAATCCATTAATTAAATCTTTATATATATAAATCATGAATGATCACGACTATTTATTGTCAAATATTCAAAATATTAAAGGTATAGGAAAAAAAACAAGCCAATTATTTAAAAGAAAAAATATAAATACAATTTTTGATTTATTATGGCATCTACCAACTAGTAAAATTGAAAATTCAAAAGTAACAAATGTTGATGATATACAAATAGGTAAATTACAAACAATTAAATTAATACCCCTAAAATATAATTTTCCTAGAATAAGAAGATTACCCAACAGAGTTGCATGTCAAAGTAATGATATAAAAATTGATTGTGTTTTTTTTAATTCGTATGAGGGATATATAAAAAAAATCTTACCATTAAATACTGAAATAATAATAAGTGGAAAAATTAATTTTTTTAGAAATAAATATCAAATCACTAATCCTACTCAGATTAAAGAAAGTAATGAAAATATTTTAGAGACTCAAAATAAATATAGTCTTACAGATGGTCTTACGATCAATAAATACAATAGTATAATTAATGAAGTTTTAAAGGAATTACCAGATTTAGATGAGTGGCTAAATGATGATATAAAGAAAAAATTTAATAATATTAAGTGGAAAGACGCAATCTTAAAAATTCACAGTCTTGATACTAATGAAATTTTAAAATCTAAGTATTATAAACGGTTAGTTTTTGACGAATTGTTTGCTCATTTTTTATTATCCTCAAAGATAAGAACGAAAATAAAAAAAATAAAGAAATCACAAAAAATTTTTAAAGATTGTAAAGAACAATTAATACAAGATTTAAATTTTAAATTAACAAATGATCAAGAAGCTGCAATAACTATCATAAACAAAGATCTTAAATCAAAAGATAGAATGTTTAGACTTCTACAAGGAGATGTTGGATCTGGTAAAACAATCGTATCAATGATAGCTGCAGTAAATTGTATAAATGCTGGATATCAAACTAGCTTTATGGTGCCTACTGAAATTCTAGCAAAGCAACATTTTTCTTTTGCTAAAAAATATCTACCCAAAAATTTAAAAATTGAAATGTTAACAGGTAAGTCAAAATATACCGATAGAAAGAAAATTTTAGAGAATCTTAAACTTGGTAAAATAGACTTTCTGATAGGAACACATGCGTTATTCCAAAAAAAAGTTGAATATAATAAACTGGGTTTAATAATTATTGATGAACAACATAAGTTTGGTGTTCGTCAGCGTAAAGAGTTATCAGAAAAAGGTGGAAATAACTGCGATGTTCTAGTCATGTCTGCAACTCCAATACCAAGAACAATGATGATGACGGTTTATGGTGATATGGATTTAACCTTAATTAAAGAAAAACCAAAAAATAGAAAAAAAATAATCACATACAGCAAGTTAGAAGATAAAATATCTGAAATAATTAGATTTGTTAAAAAAGAAATTTCTAATAAAAATCAAATTTTCTGGGTTTGTCCTTTGATAGAAGAGTCGAAAAAAGTTGAACAACAATCTGTTGTAAATAAATTTAAGTATTTAGAAAAATATTTTAAGAATAGAATTGGATTAATTCATGGTTCACTTGATAAGGATGAAAGGAACAAAATTTTAAATAATTTCTTAGATAGAAAGTTGGATATATTGGTTTCAACCACTGTTATTGAAGTTGGAATTGATTTTCCAAATGCTAACGTAATTGTTATAGAAAATGCTGATAAGTATGGTTTATCACAGTTGCATCAGTTAAGAGGTCGTGTCGGACGTGGTAGTAAACAATCTTACTGTATATTGATGTTTAAATCATCTTTAAGTGAAAATGCAAAAAAAAGAATTAATATTCTCAAAAGTTCAGATGACGGTTTTATAATTTCAGAAGAAGATATGAAATTGAGAGGATATGGAGATTTATTAGGATTTAAACAAAGTGGAATTAAAAATTTTAGATTAGCTGATCCAATATTAAACGAAGATTTATTCTTACTTGCTGAGGCAGAAGTTAAAAAATTGGAAATGAAAGGAGATAATTTTAGTAAATATAATAAATTATTAAAATTATACGATCGAGCGTCAATAATTAACGAAATATCTTAAATATTTTTTGGATCTGAGGTTCCAGCTGAAACTATGAATTTAGATGCTTCTTCAAAAGTCATATCTAAATAAATAACTTCATCTTTTGGGAACATTAATAAAAATCCACTTGTGGGATTTGGTGTTGTTGGAACAAATACATTAATAAGATTTGTATTTGTTTTTTTTGATATTTCACCATCGTTTTCTCTGGTCGCAAAGCCTACTGCCCAACTACCTTTTCTAGGATACTCTACTAACACTACACTTTTTTTTGATCCTTTTTTTGGTGCTAATGTTTCGGTCATTTGACCAATTGCTGAATATATTGTTCTAAGAATTGGTATTCTTTTCAATATATCATTAAATATTTTAAGTATTTTCTTTCCAATAAATGAAAGAGATAAACTTCCAATTATTGTGATAAAAATTATTGCTAACAATATTTCTAAACCTGGTATTGCAAAAGGCAAATAGCTATTTGGATTTAACTCGTTTGGTATTAATTTTGACGATATGGATATAAAAAATCTAGTTAAATATAATGTAATTCCTATTGGAACAAGAACAACTATTCCTGCTATAAAATAGTTTCTAAGTTTGCCTAGAATTGAAATTCCTTTTCTTTTTAATTTTGCCATAAATTAACTGTAACTTGCATATAAAACAAATATGACTGCGAATATAAAAAGTACTATTAAAATTTTGTTATTAAGTATCATATAAATTTCTATAAAAAAGGTGTAATATAATAAGTAAAAAAAAGTGAATAGAAGAAATTTCATACATTTATTTGGTTGTAGTTGCTTATCTTTTGGCCTATCTGCATGTGGTAGTGCACCGATAACAGATCGAAAACAACTAAAATTAATTCCCGAATCTAACCTAAATGCAAAAGCTGCTCAATTATATGAAAAGGTAAAAGAGAAAGAAACCTTAAGTGATGATACTAAAACATTAAATCAAATTAAAGAAATTGGTTCGAAAATTGAATATTCAATATCAGAATACTTTGACCGTAATAATATTCCTGACCCAACAATAAATTTTGATTGGGAATATATACTTATTGATAAAAAGAAAGTTAAAAATGCTTGGTGTATGCCTGGAGGTAAAATTGCTGTTTATACCGGTCTATTAGATATAACTAAAAATGAAGATGGATTGGCAGCTGTAATGGGTCATGAAATTGCGCATGCTGTTGCAAAACATTCAGTAGAAAGAGCAAGTAGAGGTGTTTTATTAAATACAGGTACAGCAATTTTAGATATAGCCACTAAAGGTAAAGTATCTCAGATAAATAGAACCACTGGGATGAATGCTGTCGGTCTATTATCACAGATAGGAATTATGAATCCTTTCAATAGAAAACAAGAGAGTGAAGCTGATTATCTTGGTCTCATATTTGCATCATTATCTGGTTATGACATTAGGGAAACAATCAAAGTTTGGGAAAGAATGAAAGAAGCAAAAAAAGGGAAAGAACCACCTGAATTTATGTCTACTCACCCATCTTCAACAAATAGAATTAATAATATTACAAATTGGATAAACGAAATTATTATTAAATATCCGCCTATTGCATAAGTGGTGAGCCCTGATGGACTCGAACCATCGACCCATTCCTTAAAAGGGAATTGCTCTACCAACTGAGCTAAGGGCCCCCAAAAAGCGTTTTTATATTGATTTTTTTTTATTAATCAATGTAAAAAATTTACAATTTATTGATGTACTTATCGTGAAATTCATCAAAAGTACCTTGTTTTATATTGTCTCTGATGTTTTTCATTAAATCTTGATAAAAGTTGATGTTATTGAGGGTTAGAATCATTGAGGCCAACATTTCATTAGTATTAAATAAATGATTTAAATAATTCTTAGAATATTTATTTAAATTGAACTTTGTGACACTTTTGTCCAGAGGAGTATTATCGTTTTTATATTTTGAATTTCTAATTTGAATTTGTCCCTCCCACGTAAAAGCTAAACCAGTTCTCCCAGATCTCGTTGGCATTACACAGTCAAACATATCAACACCTCTCTTAACTGCTCCGAGAATATCAGATGGAGTACCAACACCCATTAAATATCTTGGTTTATCTTTAGGCATATGATCTTTTATTCCATCTAGAACGTCAAACATTTCATCTTGTGTTTCTCCAACTGCCAGTCCTCCTAGGGCATAGCCATTAAAATTAATGTCAATAAGGTTGTTTAAAGATTTTATTCTTAGATCATTAAATAATCCACCTTGCACGATTCCAAATAAACCTTTGTGGTCATTTATTCCAAATGCATCTTTTGATCTTTTTGCCCACTCTGATGATAATTCCATTGATTTTTTAATTTTATCATAGTCTTTAGTATTCTTAGGGCATTCATCCATAACCATCACTATATCTGAGTTCAAGCCTTTTTGAATTCTTATACTTTCTTCAGGGCTTAAAATAAAAGTTTTACCATCTATATGTGATTGAAAAATTGCACCTTTATCTCTATCGATTTTATTTAATTTTGACAGAGACATAACTTGAAAACCACCCGAGTCAGTTAAAATTGGTAATTCACAATTCATGAATTCATGAAGTCCTCCAACACTTTCAATTCTTTTAACACCTGGTCTTATCATTAGATGATACGTATTTGATAAGATGATCTCACTACCTGTTTTTTTTATATCATCTAAAAAAACACCTTTAACAGTTGCTTGTGTACCAACTGGCATAAATGCAGGCGTATTTATATTTCCTCTATGGGTCTCTATAACTCCTACTCTTGCATAATTTTGAGTGTGATGAACATTAAAATTGAAATCTTTTAATGTCATTCATTATTAAATTATTGAGATTTAAAGCTTATAATTTTATCAGGATTTGAAACTGCTCCATTATCACCATCACCTTTTGTAATCATATCAACAAATTCCATACCTTCTATTACTTTTCCAAAAACAGTATATTGTCTATCTAGGAAAGGTGCTGGTTTAAAACATATGAAAAATTGACTATTGGCGCTGTTAGGATCTGATGATCTAGCCATAGAAACTGTACCTCTATCATGAGGAAGATTGTTAAATTCTTGATCTAAATTTGGTAAATCTGATCCACCCATACCAGCTCTTCTTAAATCAAAACCTTTAGAAGATGAATTTCCAAATTTTACATCTCCTGTTTGAGCCATAAACCCATCAATTACTCTGTGAAAGACAACATTATCGTATTGTCCAGAATCTGCTAACTCTTGAATTCTTTTAACATGTTTTGGTGCAACATCAGGATACATTTCAATTTTTACATCACCATCTTTTAATTTTAAAATCATTATATTCTCCTTTGCTATTAAATTTGTTGATAAAAAAATAAAAAAAATAACTAAAATATTTAAAAATTTATTCATAAACCTCTTTCAATGATTTAATTGTACTTTTAGTTGTAAATTTTTTTAAATCACCATTATGTTGAGCGATTTCTTTAACAAATCTAGATGATATTATTTGATTTTCAACATCTGACATTAAAAAAATTGTCTCAACTTTATTATTAAGTTTTCTATTCATTCCAGCTAGTTGAAATTCATATTCAAAATCCGAAACTGCTCTTAGGCCTCTTAAAATAATATTTGATTTATATTTTTTGCAAAGGTCTGTTGTCAAAGTATTAAATTTTATAACATCAACCTTATTCTTTTTAAATTTCAGATCTTTATAAAGAGCTCTTTTAACTATTTCTATTCTTTCATCTAATGAAAATAGGAAGTTTTTCTGATTTCCATCTGAAATACCAACAATTACTTTATCTACTATCTTGAGTGATTTCTTAATGACATCTATATGGCCAAAAGTAATTGGATCAAAAGTTCCTGGATAAATAGCTATATTTTTCATTAAATGAGATTATCATCTAATTTAATAGCAGAAACTACTTTTTCATCACCAGTCAGTTTAATTATTCTAACACCTTGCGTATTACGACCAGCTATTCTTATTTCTTTAACAGCTGTTCTTATTACTCTACCTTTATTTGTAGAAATTAATATTTGATCTCCTTCAAAAACAGGAAAAGATGAAGAAACATTCCCGTTTCTTTGTGAATTTACAATACCAATAATTCCCTTTCCTCCTCTATTTGTAACTCTATAATCATAGTGAGATGTTCTCTTACCGTAACCATTTTCTGTGATTGACAGTATGAATTTTTCTTTAGCTTTAATTTCTGATTTTTGATCTTTAGTTTTTGCTTTCTTATTTGTGTCATGATCAATAATAGACAGAGATACGATAGTATCATTTTCTGCTAAATTGATACCTCTTATACCTTTTGATGATCTACCCTTAAAAACTCTAAGTTTTTTAGACTCAAACCTTATGCATTTTCCTAATTTAGTACTTAAAATTATATCCTGATCATCTCTACAAATTTTAACACCAATAATTTTATCATTACCGTCAAGTTTCATTGCAATTTTACCTGAAGCATTAATTGAGGTAAAATCTTCAAGATTATTCTTTCTAATTTTTCCTTCACTTGTTGCAAAAATGATATGCATGTCTTTTGTATCAACATCACTGTCTGGAAATGGCATAATTGAACTTATTGATTGATGATTTTTTAGAGGAAGAATATTAAATAAAGACTTACCTTTTGATGCAGCTGATCCTTCAGGAATTTTCCAAGCTTTTACTTTGTATGCTAATCCTTCAGTAGAGAAAAATAGGACAGATGTGTGAGTATTTACTGATAATGTTTGTACTACAGAATCTTCGTCTCTAGTCTTAATCCCTGTTTTACCTTTCCCACCTCTTTTCTGTTGTTTAACATTACTTAAGGCACCTCTTTTAATGTATCCTTGTAAAGTAATTGTAATTATTACAGACTCTTTTTGAATAGTTTCTTCAATATTATAGTTTAAAACTGCATCTATAATCTGTGTTCTTCTCGGAGATGAAAATTTCTCTTTAATTTGAGATAACTCATTACTAATTACTTTTAATAGTTCACTTTTAGAATTTATTACTTTTTTATACTTTGTAATCAATTCAGATAATTTTTTTATTTCTTCTTCGATTTCGTTAATTCCAAGAGCTGTTAATTTTTGTAATCTAAGTTCTAGTATTGATGTGACTTGAGTTTCAGATAAGTTATATGAGCCTTTATAATTTTTGCTATCGACTAATTTTATTAATTTTGCAGATTTCGTTATTTTCCATTTAGTTTTTATAAGAGTATTTTTTGCCTCTTCTGGATTTTTTGAAGATCTTATAATTTTTATTACTTTATCAATATTTTCTACACTAACAGATAAACCAAGTAATACATGGACACGGTCCTCTGCTTTTTTTAAATCATATTTAGTTTTATTAATAACTACATCTTCTCTAAATTTTATAAAGTTCTCTAAAAAATCTTTTAGTGAACATGTTTTAGGTTTGTTATCAACAATCGCTAAAGAATTAAAACCGAATGAAGTTTCAATGGATGTATATTTATAAAGTTGTCTTTTTATTGTCTCGGGCTCAACGCTTCTTCTTAAGTCTATGGCAACTCTTATACCTTCTCTATTAGATTCATCTCTAATGTCACTTATACCCTCTATTTTTTTGTCTCTAACTAATTCTGCAATTTTTTCATTTAAGTTAGATTTGTTTACTTGGTAAGGTATTGAGGTAATTACTAATCTATCTTTACCATTTTTGAGATTTTCAACATTTATTTCACCCCTAATTTTAAAAGAACCTCTGCCTGTTTTATATCCTTCTCTAATAATATCTTTACCAATAATCACTCCTCCTGTTGGAAAATCAGGGCCAGGAATATGCTTCATTAACTCTTTAACTTTAATATCTTTATTTTTTATAAGCGCTAAAGTTCCATCAATAATTTCACCAAGATTATGTGGTGGTATACTCGTTGCCATACCAACAGCGATACCTCCAGCTCCATTTACCAAAAGATTAGGATATTGAGCTGGCAATACTGTAGGCTCTTGCTCAGTTTCGTCGTAATTACTTTTAAATGAAACGGTATTTTTTTCTATATCATCAATCAAAAATTGAGAAATTTTTGCAAGTTTGGTTTCTGTATACCTCATTGCTGCAGGTGGATCACCATCGATTGAACCAAAATTGCCCTGACCATCAATTAAAGGAACGCTCATTGAAAAATCTTGAACCATTCTAACCAAGGCATCATACACAGCTTGATCACCATGCGGATGATATTTACCAATTACGTCTCCAACAATTCTTGCAGATTTTCTAAATTGTTTTGACCAATCAAAACCACCTTTGTGCATTGCATATAAAATTCTTCTGTGAACAGGTTTAAGTCCGTCTCTTATGTCGGGTAATGCCCTACTAATTATTACGCTCATTGCGTAAGATAAATATGATGAACTCATTTCATCATACATCGAAATTGGTTTAATATTTAAATCTTTAGTTACTTCGTTTTTTTGCATTTATTTAGAAAGGGATATCGTCGTCTAACTCGTTTTGAGCCATAGAACTATCATCAAAACTTTGTTTGTTGTCTTGAGATGGAATTGAATTTTGATTTCCTCCACCTAACATTGTTAATGATGAATTGTATCCTTGAATTAAAATTTCAGTCGAATATTTATCCTGACCTGATTGTTCATCTTTCCATTTTCTAGTAGTCAGTTGTCCTTCAACGTATACTTGTGCTCCTTTTTTTAAATATTGTTGAACTACATTTACTAGTCCTTCATTGAAAACAACTACTCTATGCCATTCAGTTTTTTCTTTTTTTTCACCAGTATTTTTATCTTTCCATGATTGACTAGTAGCTAGGCTTAATCTTGCTACACTTTTACCATTAACCATTTGTTTAATTTCTGGATCTGCGCCTAATCGACCGATTAAAAGTACTTTATTTAAGCTTCCTGCCATAATATTTATATATTTGAAATGTTATTTATAACATTTATAGGCTTGAATATTAATTTTATTAATCTAAAGCAACTAAAATTATGCTTAAAAAGATACTTATTAAGGGCGCAAAAGAGCACAATTTAAAGAATATTTCACTAGAGATTCCTAAAGACAAATTTGTTGTAATTACAGGTCTATCTGGATCGGGAAAATCATCATTAGCATTTGATACTGTTTATGCAGAAGGTCAAAGACGATATGTTGAAAGTTTATCTGCATACGCAAGACAGTTTTTAGACAAAATGAAAAAACCAAATGTAGATTTAATCGAAGGTTTGAGTCCAGCAATTTCAATAGAACAAAAAAATACTTCTAAAAATCCAAGATCAACAGTTGCAACTGTAACCGAAATATACGATTACATGAGAGTACTTTATGCAAGAGCTGGAATACCCTACTCTCCATTCACTGGTAAACCAATTACTTCACAAACTATTAGTCAAATTGTTGATAAGATTAAGGAATTGCCAAAAAAATCTACCATATATTTATATGCACCAGTCGTACGAGGACGTAAAGGTGAATACAAAAAAGATATATTAGGATACAAAAAAAGAGGTTTTAGAAAAATCAAAGTTGATGACCAATTGTACGATATTGAAAGTGTTCCAGAATTAAATAAAAAACTTAAACACGATATTTCAATCTTAGTTGATAGAATTGTAATAAATTCCTCATTAGGAAATAGATTAGCTGAAAGTGTTGAAACAGCTGTTAATTTAGCAAATGGATTACTTTTTGTTGAATATGAAAATGAAACACTTCCAAAAAAATACAGAAAAATTGAAAAATTAATTTTCTCTACCAAATTTGCTTGTCCTGAAAGTGGTTTTACTATTGAAGAAATTGAACCAAGACTTTTTTCATTTAACAGTCCTTATGGAGCTTGTGAAGAATGCGAAGGTATTGGAATGAAATTAAATGTTGATCCAAATTTAGTTGTTCCAAATGAAAAAAAATCTATAGCAGATGGCGCTATAGAACCTTGGGCAAAATCTACATCAATGTATTACGCTCAAACATTAGCATCTTTATCTAAACATTATGGTTTTTCATTAGATGATAAATGGTCAAAACTACCAAAAAAAATTAAGGATGTAATTTTGTATGGATCTGATGATGAAGAAATTAAATTTACTTATGACGATGGCTATGAGAAGTATTCGCATAAAAAAACTTTTGAAGGTGTTGTCAATAATTTAGAGAGAAGATATTTAGAAACAGATAGCGATTGGAAAAGAGAAGAAATTGCTCAATATCAATCTGATACAAAATGTGAAAGATGCAATGGTTATCGATTAAAAGATGAAGCTCTGTGCGTTAAAATAAATGAATTAAACATAAGCCAAGTTACAGAAAAATCAATTTTTGATGCTAAGGAATGGTTTAGATCTTTAGAAGTTAAATTAGACAAAAGACAAATTAAAATTGCTCAACATATATTAAAAGAAATTAATGAACGTTTAGATTTTCTTTTAAATGTTGGTCTTGATTATTTAACTTTATCTAGAGAGTCTGGAACATTATCTGGTGGTGAAGCACAAAGAATTAGACTAGCTTCACAAATAGGATCAGGTTTAACTGGAGTTCTATACGTTTTAGATGAACCATCAATTGGTTTACATCAAAAAGATAATGTTAAGCTTATAGATGCATTAAAAAGATTAAGAGACTTAGGCAATACTGTTATTGTTGTTGAGCACGATACAGAAACAATGGAGAATGCGGATCATATAATAGATTTAGGACCTGAAGCTGGAAACAAAGGTGGAGAAATTGTTGCTGAAGGTACATATGAGCAAATTTTAAAAAATGATAAAAGTATTACTGGAAGATATTTATCAAATAAGAGTTTCATACCTATTCCAAAAAATAGAAGACTTGCAAAAAATGGTAGATTTTTAGAAATCAATGGTGCATCAGGAAATAATTTAAATAACGTAAATTTAAAAATACCTTTAGGTAGTTTCACCTGTGTTACAGGTGTATCTGGAAGTGGTAAATCAACTTTGATTCTTCAAACTTTATACAATGCATTAAATCTTACTTTGAATAATAATAAGTCTAGAAAAATTCCTCAGCCATTTAGAGGATTTAAAGGAATAGAATTAATTGATAAAGTTATAGATATTGATCAATCACCTATTGGAAGAACTCCTAGATCAAATCCTGCTACATATACTGGAGCTTTTGGTCCTATCAGAGACTGGTTTACCAATTTACCTGAAGCAAAAAGTAGAGGCTATAAACCTGGAAGATTTTCTTTCAATGTAAAGGGTGGAAGATGTGAAGCATGTGAAGGAGATGGTGTAATTACTTACGAAATGCACTTTCTTCCTGATGTTTACATAACATGCGATGAATGCAAAGGCACTAGATACAACAGAGAAACATTAGAGATTAAATTCAAAGATAAAAGTATCGCAGATGTTTTAAATATGACTGTTGATGAAGGATGTGAGTATTTTGAAAATATTTCAAACATCAAAACTAAACTTTTAACTTTAAAGAAAGTTGGTCTTGGTTACATAAAAATTGGTCAGCAAGCTACAACTCTATCCGGTGGAGAGGCTCAGCGTATTAAGCTTGCAAAAGAATTATCTAAAAGGTCTACAGGAAGAACAATGTATATATTAGATGAACCAACTACTGGATTACATCAACATGATATAAAAAAACTTTTGGAAATATTGCACACCTTTGTTGCAACGGGTAATTCAGTTGTAGTTATTGAGCATAATTTAGATGTTATTAAAACTGCCGATTATATTGTAGATATGGGACCCGAGGGTGGTGTTAAAGGCGGAAATATTATTGCCGAAGGCAAACCCGAGGAAGTTGCAAAAGTGAAAGATAGCTATACAGGTAAATTTTTAAAGCCTTTATTAGATACAAAATTTAAAAAAACCGCTTAATCTTTATAGAAAAATAATATAAAATCATCTTACAGATGACTTCCATATTACAATCATTATCAAAAACTGTTCATTTATCATTAGTTATTGCAACATTACTATTCATTGGTCTTTACATCGGTAATGGTGGATTTGATTTTGATGTTTTATTTTGGAGCTGGTTATTAAGATATGTACATGTAACTGTAAGTATTATGTGGATTGGTTTACTTTGGTATTTCAATTTTGTTCAAATTCCTAACATGGCTAAAATTCCAGACGAACAAAAACCAGCAATAGGCAAAGTTATAGCTCCAGCAGCATTATTTTGGTTTAGATGGGCAGCGCTATTTACAATCATATCAGGATTATTATTAGCCTATTTTAATGGATACGTTCATCAAGCGATGACATTAGGAATTGGATCAGGTGGCGGAAAAAATACTGCAATAGGAATTGGAATGTGGTTAGGATTAATAATGGCATTCAATGTTTGGTTTGTTATATGGCCAAATCAAAAAAGAGCTTTAGGTATGGTTGAGTGTGAACCAGAAGTTAAAGCTAAATCAGCAAAGACTGCAATGCTATTTTCTAGAACAAATACACTTTTATCCTTACCAATGTTGTTAACAATGGTAGCAGCACAAAACCTTTATTAATTATTCTTTTTCTTCCTTAACAATTGTTCTTTGGCTAACTTTTAAAGAGACTAGTACTGGGTTTGCAATATAAATTGATGAGTAAGTTCCAAAAATTACTCCCAATATCATTGCTAAAGAAAATCCTTTTAATATTTCACCACCAAAAATAAATATAGATAAAAGTGCCAACAATGTAGTAACTGAAGTTATTATTGTTCGTGATAAAGTTTCATTTATTGAGATATTTGTAAGTTCAAATATTTTAACATCTGCATATTTACGCAAATTTTCTCTAACTCTATCAAATATTACAACTGTATCATTCATTGAATATCCAACTATTGTTAAAACAGCTGCAACGATAGAAAGATTGATTTCTAATGAAAATACAGAAAATACTCCTAATGTAATTATAACGTCATGAAATAAAGCTAAAATAGCTCCAAGACTAAATTGCCACTCAAATCTGATCCATATATATAAAAGCATAGCTGCCAAAGATAAAGCTATCGCAATTACACCTGATCTCAAAAGTTCTGCACTAACTTTTGGCCCAACATTTTCTACTCTTCTAAAATCAACCGTACCTATCGAATTTGATAGAATAGTTTTTATCTCTTCTATAAATTGTGGGTCATTTGAATTTTGTTTTTCAAATTTAACTACAAAATCTGTTTCATTTCCAAAATTTTTAACTGAAACATCACCAAGATTCATTTGATTAAAACTATCTCTTATTTTTGTGATATTAGCAGAAGATGTGTCAGTCCTTAGCTCTATTAAAGTACCCCCTTTAAAATCAACACCAAAATTCAATCCTTTAAAAACTAAGAAAACTAAGGAAGCAATAATTAATATACCTGAAAGTATATTAAAACTTTTATAAAACTTATTAAAATAGATTGTTTTCATTATATAAGCTTTTCCTTATGTTTATTTTTGATGACATAGTAAGCAGTAATCAAACGAGCAATGAAATATACTGAAAATAGTGTTGTAAGTATTCCAACTCCAAGCGTTATAGAAAAGCCTTTGATTGGACCTGATCCCATGAAAAAAAGGATTACTGCAGCGATTAAGGTTGTAATATTGGCATCTAAAATTGTTGTTCGTGATTTTGTATAACCAGAATCAAAAGCTACAATTGAATTATTTTCATTTTTTAATTCTTCTTTAATTCTCTCAAAAATTAAAACATTTGCATCAACAGCCATACCTACTGTTAAAATAATACCTGCAATTCCAGGGAGTGTAAGAGTTGCTTCAAATAATGTTAGAATACCGACTAATAAAAATAAATTAGAAATTAAGGCTAAGTTAGCAATTAAGCCAAAAAATCTATATTTATAAAACATAAAAGCAACGACTAAGATAAATCCTATTATCAATGACATAATTCCTGCATTAATTGAATCTTTTCCAAGGTCGGGACCTACAGTTCTTTCTTCAATAATATTAAGTGGAGCCGGCAAAGCACCTGATCTTAATAGTAAAGCTAAATCTGTTGCTGATTGAAAGGTGAAATTACCAGATATCTGTCCATTTCCTCCAATAATTGGTTCTCTGACTTCAGGAGCGCTAATAATTTTTCCATCCAAAACAATTGCCAACCTTTTTCCAACACCATTTGAAGTCGCCTTACCAAACTTTTTTGCTCCTACCCTATCCAAACTAAATGAAACAACTGTCTCATTTGTTTGATTATTCATAGTGGGCTTAGCATCCATAAGATTATCACCACTTAAAACAATTCGTTTACTAACAATCGCTTCACTAGTGCCATCCTCAAAAGAAAGTTTTTCTGTTCCAAATGATTCTTCAGAGCTGCTGGATATAAATTGAAATGTTAAGTTTGCTGTTTTACCTAATAAAGATTTAATTCTACCAGGATCATCTAGTCCTGGTAACTCAACAAGAATTCTATCATTACCTCTTTTTAAAATATTTGGCTCATTAGTTCCTACTTCATCAACTCTTCTTCTTACAATTTCAATTGCTTGATCTAATGAAGAATTTTTTAACAATACCAATCCATAGTCAGAAAATTCTAACTTGAATGATGTATCCATGTTTTCAATGTTAAATTGATGCGATTTGTATTGTTGAAAATATGGATTTATCTCACTTTCATCATCATCTAATAGAGATTTAACTTCCTCAATTTTAGAATTTTCAACATCAAATATAATTGACTTATCCTCTATTACAAAATTTCTAACCTTAATATTTTTATCTTTGAAAAATTTTTTAAACTCTAAGACTTTACTTTGCAATCTTTGAGTAATGACTGGTTCGTTATCTATTTCTAATAATAAATAAGAACCACCTTGTAGATCTAATCCTAATTTTATATTTTTTGAGAAAAATTCATCATCAACTTTTGTAAAGTTGGAAATAGTAAAATATGAAATAATAAGTGTAAAAATTAAAACACTAAAAACTCTTAATTTAGAAAAATATAACACTTCTGGAAGTTATTATTTTTTTGGTTCAGCTTTAGTAACTAGTCCTTGTATTCCTGTAGCTCGAACAATTTCAACTTTAACATTATCAGCTATCATAACTTCTACTTTTTCAGTATCGATAACTCGTTCAACAGTGCCAACGATACCACCAGAAGTAATAACTTTATCTCCACGCTTTAAAGCTTCAACCATAGCTTTATGTTCTTTAACTTTCTTTTGCTGGGGTCTAATTAAGAAAAAGTAAAATATTACGAATATTAAAATTAGGGGTATAAATTGTCCAATTCCTGCGTCCATGTTAAGTCCTTAAAAAGTTAACGATTATTTATACTATATACTTTTAGAAGACAACTCTTAATTGATACCTATTTTCTCCATATTGTTCATATATGGTCTTAGTTTTTCAGGAATAGTTATTGAACCATCCTCAGTTTGATAATTTTCTAATATCGCAATTAAAGTTCTACCAACGGCAAGTCCGCTCCCATTTAAAGTACCAACAAATTCATTTTCGTTATTATTATTTTTATATCTAGCTTTCATTCTTTTAGCCTGAAATGTTCCACATGAAGAACAGCTTGATATTTCTCTATATTTATTTTCAGATGGAAGCCAAACCTCTATGTCATAAGTTTTTTCTGCACTAAAACCCATATCACCAGTGCTTAAAATAATTTTTCTGTAAGGTAATTGTAAATCATCTAAAATTTTAGTTGCACAATTAGTCATTCTCTCTAGTTCTTCAATGCATTTATTATTTTCTACAATACTGACTAATTCAACTTTATAAAATTGATGTTGTCTAATCATGCCCTTAGTGTCTTTACCATAACTTCCTGCTTCTTTTCTAAAACAAGGTGTTGATGCAACTAATCTCATTGGCAATGATTTAAAATTTAATATCTGATTTTTAACCATATTAGTTAATATTACTTCAGCAGTAGGGATTAAAAACTTTCTATCATTTTTATCATCAAACTTAATTTCGAATTGATCATTTTCAAATTTGGGCAATTGGCCAGTTCCAAACATAGTGTTGTCTGTAGCCATTAAAGGTGGAGAGATTTCAGTATAGCCATTATTATTGACATGTGTATCAATCATAAAATTAGAAATTGCTCTTTCTAATGATGCTAATTTGTCTTTAACAAAAACAAATCTTGATCCAGTTGTTTTTGTTGCTAAATCAAAGTCTAACATATTCAGTTTTTCACCAATTTCATAATGAGATTTTGGTTTAAAACTCATTTCTTTAATTTCACCAGATTTTACAACCTCTTTATTGCTATTTTCATCCTTGCCTACGGGGACATCATTCAATGGTAAATTAGGAATATTACTTAATATCTGATCAAGTTGATCTTTAACATTTTTTTGATTTTTACTTAAATCATCTATTTTATTTGAAATTTCTTTAGACTTTTCAAAAAGGGTTTCATCTTTAGATTTAGAAATAGATTTTTTTTCCATTTCTAATTTTTCTTTTTCTTGAATTAATTTTCTATTTTCTTCATCAAGATTTAATATTTGGTCAAAGTCTACATCAACGTTTCGATTTTTAATTGTATTTTTAAAATTATCGATATCTTTTCTAATATCCTTAATATTGTGCATTTCTCTCTTGAGCTTTCTTTTCGATAATATTTACAGAAAAAATTGATAATTCATATAAAATTAACAAAGGTATTGCTAAACCTATTTGTGTAATTGGATCTGGTGGAGTTAATATTGCAGCAGCAGCAAATATTATTACAACGAAATATTTTCTTCTTTCTCTTAAATAAGTTGAATTTACAACTCCGATTCTTGCAAGCAAACTTAATACAACTGGTAGCTGAAAACTTAATCCAAATGCAAAAATTAACTTCATCACAAGAGATAAATATTCATTTACTTTAGCTTCTAATTGAATTGGTAAGCTAGTTCCAAGTCCCGCACTTTCAAATGATAAAAAGAATTTAAATGCTAGTGGCATAATTAGATAATAAACAAGCATACCTCCTAGTAAAAAAAGTATTGGTGTAATTACTAAGTAAGGCATAATTGCTTTCTTTTCATGAGTGTATAATCCTGGTGCAATAAATTTCCAAATTTGAATAAGGATATATGGACTGGTCACAAAGAAAGCTGCAAAAAAAGAAACTTTAAGATATGTTAAAAATGTTTCTTGAAGAGCGGTAAAAATTAATCTTCTATCAACATTATCATCCTTTACAGCATTGGCATAAGGTTCAACTAAAAATCCATATATGTATTCAGAAAAATAGTAACAAACTACAAATAATACTGCTAAGAAGATAAATGAATGTATTAGTCTTTGTCTTAATTCGGTAAGATGACTAATAAAACCTGTTTCTTTTTTTTTAGCTGTCATCTTTAGGCTTGTCCTCTTTCATGATTTCAGTGTTTTTTTTTAATTCTTCTTTTATTGAAACATCCGTTATTTCTGTAACTTGATTTTGAACATCTGAAAAATATCTCTTAGCAGAACCTATCCATGATCCAACTTTTTTTAACATTACAGGAAAGTCTTTTGGACCTACAACTATTATTGCAATAGATACTATTATTAATATTTCAAACCAGCCGATCTGTGGCATTGATTACTCTTTTTTGTCTGAGTCTTGATTTTCAGAAATATTTTTTGGTTGGCTATCTTCTGTAGCATCTGTAGCCATACCTTTTTTAAAACTTTTAATTCCTTTAGCAACATCACCCATTAGACTAGAGATTTTACCTCTACCAAAAAGTAATACTACTAAAATTACTACAATAGCAATTTGCCAAAATCCTATACTCATAATTACTTATAACCTTATAATTTTAGTTTTAAAACTATTATTTTATTTATCGTTATCGGTATTAAGAGTGCTATTAAGCATCTCATCTATATCAGAGTATATATTTTCCTTTTTATCCTCTTGTTTTTCTTTATAGAATTTGCCTGTTCCAAATATAGATGCATCTACACTAGATGTATCAATAAGACCTGCGGTTCCTAATTCATCAACGGTTGGAAGATCTGACAATTTTTGGAGATTGAAATGACTTAAAAAGTCATCTGTTGTTCCATATTGAATAGGTTTACCAGGGGCATCTTTTCGACCTTGAGGTCTAACCCAGTTCAATTCCATCAATATCTCAAGTGTATTATTTCCAAACGCAACTCCACGAATTTCTTCTATTTCAGCTCTAGTGACTGGTTGATGATAAACAATAATTGCAAGTGTTTCTATCGCAGCCTTTGATAATTTTTTTTCAACAGTTTTTTGTTGAGACATTAATGAGGATAAATTTGGTGAAGTTCTAAAAGACCATTTATTGGATATACAGACTAAATTTATTCCACGATCAGAGTAAAAATTCTGAAGTTTTAGTAAAGATTTTTCAACATCTGTCTTTTTGGAAATTTTATTTTCAATAGTTTCAATATTTAAAGGCTCTGCAGCTGCAAAAACAATAGCCTCTATTTCTTTATCGACATCACTTAATTTAGATGGAAATGATACAACATTATTTTTTTTTAATTTATTCATTAGATTTTTTTAATATATATATCCTCAAATAAATTATTTTGTTTAATAGATATATTGCCTTCTTTTGCAAGCTCTAAAGATCCAGCAAAAATTCCTGCATTACCAGTCTTACTTAAAGTTTTAGAGTTTCTAAAATTTTTTGGTATTAAATCAGTCATATTTTTCCAATCATTTAAATTATTGTAAAACTCTTTTATAACTTTAATACCTTCTTCAGTAGTAAATACTGGAAGTTTCGGAATATTCATTCTTTGAAAATCTTTTGTCATTACGATATTCGAATACATTTTTAATAATTCAAATAATGTTAAAGAATATTGAGAGTTATATATTGATCTCATTCCACTTTTTGAACCTCTCATAAAAATATCTTTGCCTAATCTTTTTCTACTCAACATCTGAGAAGACAATAATCTTATTAATTCCAGTTTTTTAAGTTGGAGTTTTAATTTTTCTGCCACTTCAAGTGCTTTAAATTCCTCTTCCTCTGTTTCTGGTAATAGTAGTTTAGATTTAAGATAAGTTAACCAAGTAGCCATTAACAAATATTCTGAGGCCAATTCTAAATTTAAATTTTCAGTTTTTGTTATAAAATCATGAAATTGATCTGCTAATTTAGTGATTGATATATTTTCCAAATCTACTTTTTGTGATTTTGCTAAATCTAAAAGTATTTCTAATGATCCAGAGTAATTACTAAGATCAACATTAAATTCTAAAGAATCACTCATGGTTTTAAATTTAACTTATTATTTGAATTAATTTAGAAGTTTTTTTTACAATAAAATCATCGATATAAGGTGAATTTTGACCTACTACATTCATTTCGTTCATTTTTCCATTGCAATGAAGCACCAAATTACAACCTGCACGAAAAGATTTAATAACGTTATTTTTTAAACTACCTTTAAGAGCACCCATAGAAATATCATCTGACATTAATATTCCCTTGAATGATATTTCTTTTCTAATCATTTTTATGATTTCTTTAGAATGTGAAACGTTATTTATTGGGTCAAGTTTTTTAAACAACAAGTGACCGGTCATACCTAAAACAGATTTTTTTTTGGTAAATGGAAAAAAATCATATTTTTTAAGATACTTTAGATCTTTGTCTATGACTGGTAATTTATAATGACTATCAACTTTAGCCAAACCATGACCTGGAAGATGTTTAATTACTGTGCCAACCCTATTTTTGTGAAATTTTTCGATAGATATATCGCCAATTTTAGACAGCGTTTTCTTATCATTTGAATAGGATCGATCACCTATAATTCTATGAGAATTATTTCGTCTTAAATCCAATACGGGTACTGTATTAACATTAATACCAATAAGTCTTAACAAATAAGATATTTGCTTCACATAAACATCGAAATAAATATCGAATTTTTTTTTATCTTTTGAATATAAATCACCAAAATATTTTGCACTAAAAATTGAATTATCTATAAATTTTCTTAATCTGCTTACTCTTCCACCTTCTTCGTCAATTAGAATTGGATAGTTAGAGTTTTTAAATATTTTTTTAATCGAACCAGTTAATTTTTGAACTTGATTGATTGATTTAATATTTCTTGAAAAAAGGATTATACCCCATGGCTTATATTTTTTTAAAAAACTTACTTCACTTTTTTTTAAATTATGTCCACTAATGCCACATATAAAAGCTCTAGTTTTTTTAATCATTATATAACAATTCCCAAAAAGAATATTTTTTTGTGTTTTTATTTTTGTATTCTACATATTCAATAATGTTGTCTGTGTCATTTTTAAGAATAAATAGATTATTTTCGTTAGATGATATTTTTTCATCAATACTTGAAACTGCTCTATATGATTTCTTGTAATTGTCGTCTGAAAAATAATATCTTAGAGTAAAGAATAGAAAGAAAAATATAATTATTAAATAAAATAGATATTTGAGCTCTTTTAGCATTACATTTTTTCAGGTGTATCAACACCTATAATATCCATTCCAGTTTTAATTGTTTTTGCAATAGATTTTAAAAATATTAGTTTTTCTATATTTATTGTTTTATCATCATTGATAAATCTTTTTTCAACATCATCTTTTCCCATATTCCAATAGGAATGAAACTGTGAAGATAACTCATATAAATATACAGGGATCCTATGAGGTTCTAGTTTTTTAGTGGAAATTTCTACACATTTAGGCCATTCAGATATTTTTTTAAAAATTTCAATTTCTTCATTATTAAATTGCATATTATTATTTTCATTATCAATCTTGTCATCAATATTTTTATTTATATTTCTAAAAACCGATGAAATTCTAGCATAACAATATTGAACATAATAAAGTGGATTGTCTTTAGATTTTTCTTTTACTTTTGTAAAATCAAAATCTAATTCAGCATCATTACTTCTACTAAGCATAATAAATCTTGTTGCATCTTTTCCAACTTCAGAAATTAAATCTTCAACGGTAATGTAATCACCTTTTCTTTTAGACATTTTAAAAGGTTTGCCATCTTTTATTAACTTAACAAGTTGGCTTACTTTACAAATTAATTTATTTTTTTCTCCAGATAATGCTTCAACAACAGAAGTAATTCTTTTTATATAACCTGCATGATCTGCTCCTAAAATATTTATTAATTTATCAAATTTTCTGTTTAGTTTTGTATTATGATACGCAACATCTCCAGCAAAATAAGTCCATGTGTTGTCAGATTTTTGCAATGCCCTATCTTTATCATCCCCGAAATCTGTTGATCTAAAAAGTAACTGATCTCTCTCTACCCAATTAGTTGTGTCTTCTCCCTCGGGAGCTTTTATTTTTCCTATATATACAAATTTATCTTTTTTAAGTTTCTCAATAACCTTATCAACCTCTTTATTTTCAACTATTTCAGTCTCGCTCGCAAAATTATCATGAATAATTCCCAAATTATTTAGATTGGTCTTAATGAGTTTAAGTGACTCTGTAATTGCTAATTTAGTAAGTGTTAACTTTATTTTTTCATAATTATCAAATTGTAAATCTTTATTATTATCTACAATATGTTGGGCTATATCTTTGATGTATTCTCCTGGATATAAATCATCCTCATCTACTGGAAAAGTTTGATTATCTAATTTTTCTTTTATTCTCAAATATACAGATCTAGTAAAATGTAAAATTTGATTGCCATGATCATTTACATAATATTCTTTTACAACTTCTTGATTGTTAAATTTTAACAAGTTAGAGATAACATCACCTAGAATAGCACCTCTACAATGACCAACATGCAATGGTCCAGTAGGATTTGCAGATACGAATTCAATTAAATGTTTCTTTTTAGAGCCATTAAGTGCTGCGCCAAAATTATTAAGATTATTTATATTTAAAAGAAATGAAGTCCAAAACTCTTTTTTTAAAATAATATTTATAAATCCAGGTTTTGCTATTTCTATCTTCTCAATATTATTATCGTCTTTAAAAATAATATCTTTCAATTTTTCAGCAATTTTAATTGGCGGTTCATTATTTGTTTTAGATAAAACCATTGCAACATTAGTTGATAGATCACATTTAAATTTTTTAGGAGGTATATCTACATTTATACCAGATAAACTTTCAGGTAATAAAATTAGCTTTTCTTCACTTGCTAATTTAATTTTATTTAAAATTTTATTTAAGTATTCCTCAAATATATTCATTTTGATGCTCTATATAATTGTATGGCGTACCTATCTGTCATGCCAGAAATATAATCGGATATAGCTCTTTCTTTGTTAGTTTTTAAATATTTAGTTTTAATATACTTTTTTGGATTTTTGCTAATTACGCTAAAAAGCTTTTTGATTATCTTTTTTCCTTCGTTATTTTTTTTTAACACATCTTTATTATTATACATAGTTATTCTAAGGAAATCTCTAATCTCATTTATAGTTATTTTTAATTTGTTGGAAAAATCAACAATTTGATTTTTTTTATTCGATACATCTTTTTTTGTAGATATTTTGTTCATTAAAATATTTCTTGTCGTTGTTTTTATTAAGTCTTGAACCATTAAATTTATAGAGTCTCTTATAGTTTGATATACAAGAATATCATTATTTTCACTCTTTAATTTATTTTTATATGATTTTAAAATTTCATCAAAAAAAGAGATTTGTTTAAGATCGTTTAACTTAAACAATTTAGCTTTTATTCCATCTTGAATATCATGGTTATTGTATGCAACGTCATCGGATATAGATGCAATTTGAGCCTCCAGTGAGGAGTTTTTTGAAAAATTAATTTTATTTTTTAAATTTTTCAAACCAATTAAATTATTTATTTTGACTAGCTTTGTTACCGGACCATTATGTTTAATAAGACCATCTAACGTTTCTAATGTTAAATTAAGACCTTCAAATTTAAAATATTTATTTTCAATGAACATTACTATCCTAAGTGTTTGAAGGTTGTGGTCAAATCCCCCATATTCATACATACATTCATTTAGGGACTCTTCTCCTGCATGACCAAAAGGGGTATGACCTAAATCATGAGCTAAGCTTAATGTTTCAGCTAAATCATCATTTAAACCTAAGTATTTAGCAATTGTTCTAGCAATTTGTGAAACTTCAATGGAATGAGTGATTCTGGTTCTATAATGATCTCCTTCAGTATTCACAAATACCTGAGTTTTGTGCTTCAATCTTCTAAAAGAGGTAGAATGAATTATTCTATCTCTATCTCTTTGAAAAGGTGATCTGAAAGGATTGCTCGCTTCTTTGAACAGTCTACCTTTTGAAGCAAATGTTCCTAATTTTGAGTAATTTTTCATTCTTTAAAAATGGCAAAATATTATTATATTGTTTTTATCAATGTTTAATTATGATTAAAGAAATTAAATTTACAGATAATGCTATAAAGCAGATAAACCATCTTCTTTCATCAAAAGATAAAGGGTCATTTTTTAGAATCGCTATTAAAGGTGGTGGATGTTCTGGATTTCAATATGATTTCTCATTTGATAATTCTGCTAAGGATGATGATCTACAACAAGATAATATTCTTATCGACAAAACATCGGCAGATTTACTAAAAGGATCTGAAGTTGATTTTGTGAAAGAATTAATCGGAGATTCTTTTAAAATAAACAACCCGCAAAGCAAATCTTCTTGTGGTTGTGGCGTATCTTTTTCGCTTTAATGATAATTAGTTCCTGGAATGTTAACTCTGTAAGAGCTAGAATTGAAAATATTAAAGAGTATCTAAAAAAATATTCACCAGATATTTTAATGATGCAAGAGATCAAGGCTCAAGATGAAAACTATCCTTACGAAGACTTTGAAAAATCAAATTACCAGAATTATGTATTTGGTCAAAAATCATATAATGGAGTTGCGATAATTTCTAAAAAAAAATTAGACAAAATTGAAAAAGATATTTTTAAAGACAAAAATAAACAATCTAGAATTATTACTGCAGATCTAAAACATAAATCAAAAACTATTAAATTAATAAATATATACACACCTAATGGAAATCCAGTTGATACAGAAAAGTATACTTACAAATTATATTGGCTAGAAAGTTTAATTAAGAAGTTAAAAGGTTTTTTAAAAAAAAAAGAAAATATAATTATTGGTGGTGATTTTAATATAATTCCATCAGCTGAGGATGTTCATAATCCTAAAGGATATGAAAATGATGCTTTGTTTAGACTAGAGATAAGAAAAAAATTAAGGGAATTATTAAGTTTAGGTTTTCATGATGCATATAGATATATTCATCCTGACAAAGAAGGATATACGTTTTGGGATTATACAAGCGGTGCATGGCAAAAAAATAATGGCATGAGAATTGATCATTTCTTAGTTTCAAACTCAATTATAAATCTTGTGAAAGATGTAAAAATTAATAAATTTCCTCGTGGAAGACAAAAACCTTCAGATCACACACCAATTGAAATTGAATTAACTTAAAGATTTTATTTTATTAACAAGTTCCTCATTAATATTTCTAGGTCCAGTATCTAATCTGTTTTTGTGACGTCTTTCACCTGGTAATCTAACCTCTCCCATTGATTTCATTTTCTCAAAGAATTTATTTGAATGACTATCCCAATCAGAATTTGTTAATTTGTCAGGAGATATAGCTAAAATAAACTCCCCACCACTTGGAGGTCCACCATCATCTGTATCCTTCTCAGCCGTCTCATAACTAAAATTATCTCCAACTAAGGCTCCAGCAAGTAATTCAACCATCATTGCTATTCCTGAGCCTTTATAGCCGCCAAATGGCAACAAAACTCCACCATCTGCTATTTCGCCAGGATCTGTTGTTTCTTTTCCATCTTTAGTTAAACCAGTCCCAATTGGAACCTTGTGCCCTTCTCTTTTTGCAACTTGAACTTCTCCCATTGCCATTGATGCAGTAGCCATATCATAAACTACAGGTGGTTTATTTTTTCTAGGCCAAGCAAATGAAATTGGGTTTGTTCCAAATAAAGGTTTAATTGCTCCTGCTGGTGCAACTGCTGGCTTGTATGATGTACAGGCAAAAGCAACAAGTCCTTGATCTGCTATAGCTTCAGTCTCAGGCCACATCGCAGCCATATGATGAGAATTAGTAATTGCTAAAACAGCTACTCCATTTTCTTTTGCAGCTTTAACAAGTTCTGGTATTCCATATTTTAAAACCATTGGGGCAAGACTATTTTTTCCATCTGCTTTAACAACACTAGCGGTTAATTTTGAAATCACTGGTCTAGCTTTGCCATTAATTTTTCCACTTTTTAAACCAGAAATATAAGCAGGTAATCTAAATAGACCATGAGATAATGATCCATCTCTTTCAGCATTTTTGATTAAAGTGGATAAGGTATCTGCTGTTTCTTCATCACAACCATTAGCTGTTAACGTTTTTTTTAGCTAAATGGAAAATTTCTTCTAATGTTAAAGGAACAGTTGTCATAAATAATATTAGATATTATTTACGACAAAAGTTCAATTTTTAATTAACAACCTTTAAAAGATTTAGACATTTTTTTGATTAGATCAAAATATAAGTCTTTACCAGGATCCAATGTAGCTCCAATTGGGTCTACAACACCAGTTTTAATATTCATATCCTTTGCTACAGCTTTAATGATATTTGGATTAAACTGTGGTTCAGAAAATACACAGGCAACTTTATCATGCTCAATTATTTCTCTGATTTCTGCCAATTGTTCTGCTCCTGGCATAACATCTGTATTGACTGTAAAAGCACCCAATATATTAACATTAAATCTTTTCTCAAAATATTGATAAGCATCATGGAAAACAATTGATGCTACACTTTTGCTTAATTCAGATTTAACGTTTTGAGTAAGCTTATCAATTTCTTTATAAGCATTACTTAAGTTAGCTCTATATTTATCTTCATTTGTTGGGTCATTTTCGACTAAGTGTTTAGCCATTTCAAATAAAATAACTTTCGCATTTATTGGATCTAGCCAAATATGTGGGTCATACTCACCATGATTGTGACCTTCATGACCTGAATGATCGTCATGATCATCATGTCCATCTTTCTTTTTATGTCCATGATCGTCATGATCATCATGTCCATCTTTCTTACTATGGTCGTGATCATGATCATCCTCTTTATGACCATCTTTCTTTTTATGGTCGTGGTCGTCATGATCATCTTCCTTGTGCTTATCTTCCTTATGACCGTGGTCATGATCATCATGGTCGTCAAATATATTTCTTTCTCTAAATTTTAATTTGTTAAGTCCTTTAATTTCCATTAATTCAATATTTTCTGCTTTTTTAGCAATTGTATTTAATGGTTTTTCTAAAAAGTTTTCTAAGTCTTCACCTACCCAAAAAATAAGATCTGCTTCTTGTAACATTTTTGCATGTGATGGTTTTAAAGCAAATCCATGCGGTGAAGCATATCCATCAACTATTAATTTAGGCTTTGCTACACCTTCCATTAAATAAGTAGCTAATGAATGTATTGGTTTGATTGAAGCAACAACTTTTATTTCAGCTTTAACTGATGTAAAAAAAGTTGTTAAAGTTAATATTGAAATGATTATAAGTAATTTTTTTATATTTTTCATGTTGTTTGTAGTTATGGGTTGTTATAATATAACATTATGTAATAATATAACATTACATAGTCAAGAAAAAAAATGAGTTCAGAAAATATATTAGTAAAATTAGATAAAGCAGGTTTAAAGCAAAATAATAAATGGCTTGTTAAGGGTGTTACTTTGCAAGTAGAAAAAGGTAAAATAGTTACATTGATAGGACCAAATGGTTCTGGAAAAAGCACAACCGCAAAAATTGCACTAGGAATCTATAAAAATATTGATGGGAATGTTGAGAAATATACTAACAAAGTTGGATATGTTCCTCAGAAAATATCAATAGATTGGACATTACCTTTAAGAGTAAATGATTTCATGCTTTTGACAGAAAATTTAAAAGACGATGAAATAAATAATGCTCTTTCTCTAACGGGTGTTGTGCACCTAAAAAATAAAAATTTGGGAACTTTATCTGGAGGTGAGTTTCAAAGAGTATTATTAGCAAGAGCTATTTCAAAAAAACCAGACCTATTAGTTTTAGACGAGCCTGTACAAGGTGTTGATTTTACAGGTGAAATTGCTTTGTATGAATTGATTAAAGATATATCTGAAAAACTAAATTGTGGAATATTGTTAATATCACATGATTTACATACTGTGATGAGTGCTACTGATCATGTGGTTTGTTTAAATGGACATGTATGCTGCTCTGGCTCTCCAAAAGATGTGGCAAGAAATAATGAATACAAAGCGTTATTTGGTGAACAAGCTTCACAAACTCTATCATTATATGAACATAAACATGATCACACTCATGGTCATGATGGAGAAATAAAGAAAAATTAAATGTTTGATGACTTTTTTATTAGGGCACTAGTTGCTGGAATAGGTGTTGCTATTGTAACGGGACCATTGGGATGCTTTGTTGTTTGGAGAAGACTTTCTTATTTTGGTGATACATTAGCTCACTCTGCTTTATTAGGTGTAACTATGGCTTACTCATTTCAGTTCAACATTGCTATTTCAGTATTTTTAATTTCATCCTTAATTGCATTAATATTAATAAAACTTCAAAAAAGAACTAATCTTCCTGGAGATGCTTTGTTAGGTTTATTAGCTCATTCGTCTTTAGCGGTTGGACTTGTGGTTATAGGGTTCTTAACATTTATAAGATTTGATATTATGGGTTTATTATTTGGTGACATTTTAGCAGTTAATGTAACTGATTTATTAATAATTTGGTTTGGTGGAGGATTAATACTTTTAGTTCTGAAAATAATTTGGAAACCCTTGTTTGCTTCCACGGTAAATTATGAATTAGCTGAAGCTGAAGGTTTAAATCCCGATAGAGCTAAAGCAATATTTACTATTTTAATGGCTGCTCTTATCGCAATTTCAATAAAAATGGTTGGACTTTTGCTTATTACAGGAATGTTGATTATTCCTGCAGCCATGGCTAGAAATTTATCAGACAGTCCTTTTAAAATGGTATTATTTTCAATAATAGGAGGATTGTTATCAGTTTTAATAGGTCTATTCTCATCATTAGAATTTAACACACCTTCTGGACCATCAATAATTGCTGCAGCATTATTTTTATTCATATTGTCTTTGTTTAGAATTAAACAATCGATCCAATTGAAAAACTAATGGGAAATTGATAAAAGAAAAACTATGCTTAAACAGGAAACACTATCAAAAAATCAACAAATAGTTCTTGATTACATTGAAAAAGTAAATGAGCCCATAAAAGCTTATTCAATTTTACATAATGTACAAAAAAAAGGTATTAAAGCCCCTCTTCAGGTTTATCGAGCGCTTGATAAATTGGTTGAAATTGGAAAAATTCACAAAATTGAAAGTAGAAATGCTTTCGTTGCATGCAAAAATTCAAATTGTCAGATTTCAAAGGCAACAGCATTTTCAATATGTGAAAGCTGTGAAGAAGTAAGTGAAATTAGTGACAGCAAACTTTCAAAATATTTAAAAAATTTTCAAGACAAAGCGGGTATGAAATTCAATAAATATAATCTTGAATTCTTTGGGCTTTGCAAAAAATGTTCTGTTAAATAATTTGTATATAACTATAAATATTTACAACAATGTTATTCTTTCTTTTTAAAGTTATTGCTGGGGGTTTAATTATCGCATTTTCTAGTTGGTTGGCTGGTCAAAATCCTAAGCTCGCTGGATTTATTATTTCTTTACCCTTGGTATCACTAATAGCAATACTGTTTTCCTATTATGAACATAATGATACAGAAAAAACAGTAATGTTTACAAAAAGTATATTTATTGCAGTACCAGCAAGTTATTTATTCTTTGTACCCTTCTTTTTTGCAAAACCTTTTAATATGAATTTTTTCATAATTTATATTGCAGGTTTGGTATTCCTAATCGGAGGATATTTTATCCATAGATACATAGTTAATTTCTTATAAAATTAGTATATTTATTTAATCAGAAAGAAAATTGTCATAAGAAAAAATGTAGGAGGTTTTATGTTTATAAAAAAGTATCTTAAATGGATAAGCACTTTTCTTGTTTTAACAGGAATATTGCTTACAAATTTAAATATATATCCAATTAATATATATTTTCACGGTCTTGGCGTTATTGGATGGACAATTTCTGGTTTCATCTCAAAAGATAAGGCGATTTTAACAAATTTTGGATTACAAATTCCATTATTTATTGTCGGAATATATAAAGTTATCTTTTAATGAAAAATATTTTGTTTGTTTGTACTGGTAATTCAGCAAGAAGTATTATTGCTGAAAGTATAATAAATAATGTGTATTTTAATAAATATAAAGCTTTCAGCGCTGGTAGCAAACCAACTGGAGAAATAAATAAAAATATTAAATTATTTTTAGAAAATCATAAAAATTATAACCTTACAAATTATGATTCAAAAAGTTTTAAGGTATTTATCGAAAAAGATATTAATATTGACCATGTTATTACTGTTTGTAATAGCGCAAATAAAGAAGTTTGCCCTATATGGCCTAAAAATGATCAAATTGTTCATTGGGATATTGAAGATCCTGTAAGTAAATTTAAGAATTGTGAAGAAGCAAAAATATATAAAATTATAAATGAAACATTTGTTTTAATAAATGAGAAAATAGAGAATTGGATTAATGATCAAAAATAAAAATATTATATTTATTGGTGAATTTTTAGGCAGCTGTTTTCTAGTAATGATTATTGTTGGATCTGGGATAATGGCTGAGAATCTTACAGATGACAATGCGGTAAGACTTTTAGCAAATACAATAGCTACTGGAGCAGGATTGTTTGTTCTTATTATTAGTTTTGCTGATATTTCAGGAGCTCACTTTAATCCATTTGTAACACTTGCAATGTTTTTTAATAAAAAAATTAAGAGTAATGTTTTAATAACCTATATATCTGCTCAAATAATTGGGTGTATGGTGGGTGTGATGATAGCCAATATTTTTTTTGAGCATGAATTTATTGAATTATCAACAAAAAGTAGAGATGGAATGAATATCTTTATATCTGAGATAATCGCAACTTTTGGTCTAATTTTTGTAATTTTTGCCACTTTAAAAGATGGAAAAATTATAACAGCTATTAGTGTAGCAACATTCATTTCTGCTGGTTATTGGTTTACATCATCAACTTCATTTGCAAATCCAGCAGTATCTATAGCACGTACTTTCACTGACTCCTTTACTGGAATTAATTATCAAAGTACTCCAAATTATATTGTTGCTGAAGCTATAGGATTAATACTCGCAATATATATAATTAAAAAAATAATAAGATGAGTACAACCTATTAATGTATTGTTAAAGAAAATTAAAATTTTAGTAGACATTAAAATAATTTTATATAACTACGACAAATCCACTTTTTATATTTAGAAATAATAAATTTATAGTATGGACATCAATCATTGATACTATAATGCTTGATCAATCCACCTTATGATTCTGAAATAAAAAAATTTACTAATAGATTTAAATCACTCAACATATAAAAAGCTATCAAGTCATGAATCGATGGAACCGAAAACAATAATATAAAGGAGATAAAAATGGATATGACTTTAATTTATACGGTTATAGGGTTTGCCCTTGCCGGTTATAGCGTTATCGCTAACGACTCAATTCAAACACTTGGGACATTTATAGCTTCAAAAAAGAAGTGGTTTAAATGGTATACTCTAGCTGGATCTGCTTCAGCTGTTATGATTATAGCGTTAGCATGGGGATGGTATTCGTATGATGGTGATATTTCTTATGGAAGATTAACTAGAATACCTTATCAAGAAATTCAATGGTATCACGCAGTAGCGCCTGCAATATTATTATTATTAACAAGAATTGGAATACCGGTATCAACTACTTTCTTAGTTCTTTCAGCATTTGCCTCAACAGTCGTGCTTGAAAAAATGCTTATGAAAAGCGTCGTTGGCTATGGTTTAGCAGCAATGGTTGCTTATATTGCCTGGATAGGTGTTTCTAAATTCATTAATGAAAAATTTGATGAAGTAGATGATAAATGGAGAGGCTTTTGGAGAAATAGTGTTTGGATTTCTTCTGGTTGGTTATGGTGGGTATGGTTATCTCACGATGTGGCTAATATTGCTGTGTATCTACCTAGACAATTAGATTTAACATTGCTTTTAATAGTAATGGGTTACTTTACAGCACTATTATTCTATATTTTCTACATTCAAGGTGGACCAATTCAAAAAGTTGTTCTTGAAAAAACAGGAACTAGATATGCAAGATCAGCGACAATTATTAACGTAATATATGCTGCTGTCTTATTCTACTTTAAAGAACTAAACGATTTACCTATGTCTACAACATGGGTTTTTGTTGGATTATTATGTGGTCGAGAATTAGCAATTGCTACTATGAATAAAGAATATAAATTTGGATATGTTTTCCCTTTAATAGGAAAAGATTTCTTAAAAATGATATTTGGACTTAGTGTATCAGTTGGAATAGTTCTAGGAATTCATTATATAATTATTCCAAATAATTGGTTTTAAACTAATTTTAATCCAATCGCACCTGCTAGGATAAACAAAATAGAAATTATCTTACTTGGTGTGATTTTTTCTTTTAATAAAAAATATCCAATAATTATTATTAATAAGATTACAATTAAAAGCTCCATATATTATTTTTTTGGTAGTAAATTTGACATAAATTTATTACAGTATTATTACAATCATATGGCTAAAAGAAAAATCATAAAATTAAGTAAATATTCTAATTATCAAAATGAAAAATATGAAGACATGAGTTTAATTAGACGAATTGAGAGAAAATTAGATCGTGTTAATCATATTATGGAGTTAGTAAGAACTATTGTACCTATTTTATTATTGGTACTTAATTGCATAATACTTCTTAAATTATTTAATATTATCTAAAATAGTTTTATTCCAATAACTCCAAATAATATAAACAATATTGATATGATTTTTTTTAAATTAATACTTTCTTTTAATAAAAAATATCCAATAAATATTGATAATAAAATACTTGTTTCTCTTAAAGATGTAACAACAGGTATTGGAGCTTTTGTAAATGCCCACACAGCCAAGGCATAACTAGCATATGACAATGTCACTCCGTAAAAAAATATCATTTTACCGTTTCTATAAACCCTTTTAATAATATCCTTTTGACCTCTTAAACTTAGAATAAATGGGAAAATCATAGCGTTTAATATGAAAGACCAACTGACAAAAGATATTGCGGAGTTACTTATTCTTGCTCCATATCCATCGATAAGTGAGTATGAACCAATAAACAAACCTGTAATAAAAGAAAATTTAATTACATTTAAGCTACTGTTTTTATAATCAGAAATACCTAGAAAAAAAATACCAAAACATATTAAAAAAATAGAGATCAAAATAAACTTGCTTAAGATAACGCCTAAAAATAAAATTGAAATTACAGTCACAAATAAAGGACCAGTTCCTCTTGCTATAGGATAGACTTTTGTTAAGTCTCCAATTTCATAAGATCTAAGTAAGAACCATTGATAACCTATGTGTACGACAATACTTGCGAATATATAAGGTATGCTTTCTATTGAAGGTGCTGGTAATAAGATAATTGCAACAAATGAAAAAGGCATATGACCTAAAATTATACCTGCTAAAGCAACAGTTTTATCAGGATGTTTTTTAACCATACCATTCCAAGTGGCATGAAGTAATGCAGCCAATAAAACGGCAGAAAATACAATTGTATTCATAATAAGTGTTAATTAACTCTACCGTAAATATCTTGATATCTAACTATATCTGTCTCTTTTAGAATAGGTCCAGTTTGTATTTCAATAATTTTTACTTTTTTCTTAAATTTATTTTCTATTCTATGAATTGCTTCTCTAGGGATAAATATTTTTTCACCTGGTTTTTTAAAGAAATTTTTATTATTTAATGTAATAAGAGGTTTTCCATCAGTAATAGTCCAATATTCAGATCGATGAAAATGCTTTTGTAAGCTTAATTTAGACTTAGGATTAACTACTAATTCTTTTACTAGAAAGTTTTTACCCTCGTATAAGTTAGTATACCTGCCCCATGGTCTATAAAAAACATTTTTTTTCTTAAAGTATTTATTTATATTTTTTTTATATATTTTTGATATTTCAAACCAATTTCCAAGATCTGACCATTGAATACTAAGTTTTATTGCATTTATATTCTTTGACTTTTCAAGAATTGCATAATCAAAAGATATTTCCTTACATTTATCAAAGAATTTTTTACTCAAAAAATATGTATTATTTTTAATTGTAGATTTTTCTAAAGATTTTAGACATGCTTTATAAATACTAGGCTGATATTTTTTAAAGTTATTAATAATTGATGATTTTTTTAAATAAAACATACCAGAGTTCCAATAACCTCCAGATTTAATTATCTTTTTGGCTTTTTGCTCTGTTGGTTTTTCAATAAATTTAGTTACTTTATTTAACTTATTAATACTTTTAGTTTTTAAATATCCGTACTCATTAGATGGTCTTGTAGGTTTAATCCCAAATATAAATATATTTTCATCACTTAAATTTTTAACATTATTTTTTAATGATCTTGTTAAAATACTTGGATTTTCAATTAAATGATCTGAAGTAAAAAACATTATTGGTTGATCAGTTGGAATTTCTTTAATTAAAGCACTTACTAAAATTGCTGGTGCTGTATTTTTTTTGGCTGGTTCTAATATTATTTTATATTTTTTTATTTTAGATTTTTTAAGTGTTTTCTTAACATCTTTTAAATACTTCAGATTTGTACTTATAATTGGAAAATCGTAAGAATTATTATTTATTCGTTTAAAAGCTTTTTGTAATAAAGTCCAACCACCAAAATCAATAAATTGTTTTGCTTGAGTATTTTTTAAATTGGGCCAAAGTCGTGTTCCTGCACCACCACAAAGTATTACAGGTCTAATTTTCATCAAATATCTGCGTATGTTTTAACCTCGTTTTTACCACCTGGATGAGTAGGTGCACCTAAATAAGCAGGTCCTACTGTTTGAGCATATTTCCAAAGAGTTCCGTTTCCAAAATTCATTTTTCTTTGTTTCCATTTCTTTTTTCTCAAACTAAGTTCTTTTTTACTTAATCGTACGTTAATAGTCCCTTTTTTTGCATCTATATCTATTATATCTCCGTTCCTTAAAAGGGCTATTGGACCGCCTATAGAGGCCTCAGGACCCACATGGCCGATACAGAAGCCTCTAGTTGCCCCAGAGAACCTGCCGTCCGTTATAAGGGCTACTTTCTCACCTTTTCCTTGACCATAAATTGCTGCAGTTGTCTGCAACATTTCTCTCATTCCTGGACCACCTTTTGGACCTTCGTATCTAATTATAATTATATCACCGTCTTTGTATTTTCTTTCTTTTACAGCTTTGTAAGCTTTTTCTTCAGAGTCAAAACATCTTGCTCTTCCAGTAAATTGTAATTTTTTCAAACCTGCAATTTTAACAATTCCACCTTCTGGAGCTAAATTACCTCTTAATCCAACAACTCCACCAGTTGGTGTAATTGGATTTTTATAACTTCTCATTACTTTTTGTTTTGGATTAAATTTTACATTTTTTAAATTCTCTTTCATTGTCTTACCTGTAACAGTCATACAATCACCATGGATATATCCGCCATCGTAAAGAGTTTTTAAAAGCATTGGCACACCACCTGCTTCCCACATATCTTTTGCAACATATTTTCCACCAGGTTTTAAATCAGCAAGATATGGAGTTCTTTTAAAAATTTTTGCAACATCCATTAAATCAAATTTAATTCCAATTTCATTTGCAATAGCTGGTAAGTGTAAACCTGCATTAGTAGATCCTCCTGTTGCAGCAACAACTGTAGCAGCATTTTCTAATGCTTTTCTTGTAACAATATCTCTTGGTCTAATATTTTTTTCTAAAAGTTTCATTACAGCTTTACCGCTATTAATTGCATACTTATGTCTTTCTTTATAAGGAGCAGGTGTTCCTGCTGAATAAGGTAAAGCTAATCCAATTGCCTCTGAAACACATGCCATTGTATTTGCAGTAAATTGACCACCGCACGCACCTGCACTTGGGCAAGCTTTTAATTCTAATTTTCTAAGGGCATGAGCTGTCATTTTTTTTGATGTATATTTTCCAACACCTTCAAAAACATCAACGACAGTTACATCCTTACCCTCAAATCTGCCTGGAAGTATTGAACCTCCATAAATAAATACACTAGGAATATTTAATCTCACCATAGACATCATTAGACCTGGTAAAGATTTATCACAACCAGCTAAACCAACTAAAGCATCATAACAATGTCCTCTTACAGTTAATTCAGTGGAATCTGCTATTACATCTCTTGAAATCAATGAAGATTTCATTCCTTCATGACCCATAGCGATACCATCAGTAACCGTTATTGTACAAAATTCTCTAGGAGTTCCTCCTGATGAATTTACGCCTTGTTTTACAAATTGAGCTTGTTTCATCAAATTAATGTTACATGGGGCGGCCTCATTCCAAGTTGAAACAACACCTACAAATGGTTTTGCAACGTCTTTTTCAGTTAAATCCATTGCATAATAAAAGGATCTCTGTGGAGCTCTGTCTGGTCCTACAGTTGTATATCTACTTGGTAGTTTTTTTTTATTAAATTTCCGCATTATAGACTTTCTAAAGTATAATTTAATTTATTAACATCTTTTTCTAAATTAATAAAGTTAGACTTTTCTTGTTCAACAATATCATTTGGAGCTCTTTCAATAAAACTTTTGTTATTTAGCCTTGTATTAATTTTTTCCATTTCTTTCTCTATTTTAATCTTTTTATTTAATAGTGTTTCTTTAATTTTTGACAAATCTACGTCTTCATCAAAGTAAATTTTAAATATTTCACCTTTAATGACAAGGTTTGCCGAAGGTTTTTTAATATCTTCAGTTACAAATTCATTAATTCTGCCAATTTTTTTTAATGTATTAGAGTTATTTTCAATAAATTTCTTAATTTCAGGATTTATTTTATTCACTAGTATTTTAAGAAATGATCCGGGACTAATTTCTATTTCATTTTTAAAAGACCTAATAGATGAGACAAATTCGATTATTTCATTTACTTCATCAGAGTCTTTATCTTTATTAAAACTGGCCTCAGACCAGTTTTTTAACATAAGAAAATCTTTTCCATCTTTATCTAATTTATTTTTCAACCATATTTCCTCGGTTATAAAAGGTATGAAAGGGTGTAAAATAACTAGAATTTGAGTGAATATGAAGCTAGCTACATTTTTGGTTTCTTCCATATTTTCATTATTTTCTGAGTAAAAAACAGTTTTAGATAACTCTAAATACCAATCGCAGAACGAATGCCATACAAATTGGTAAGCAACTCTTGCAGCCTCATCAAATCGATAACTATCTATTGATTTTTTAATCTTTTCATTAGTGCTTGTGAATTCAACAAATATCCATTTATTGATATTTAGTTTTAAATCATTAGGCGTTTTAATATTTTCAAATTTACAATCATTTTGAATAAGAAAGTTATTAGCGTTCCATATTTTATTTAAAAAATTTCTATAACCTTTAACTCTATCCTCAGATAACTTTACATCTCGTCCGGGAGATGCCATTGATAAAAGTGTAAATCTTAAAGCATCAGCACTATATTTTTCAATTAACTCTAATGGGTCAATCACATTTCCTTTGGACTTTGACATCTTTTGTCCTTTTTCATCTCTAACTAATGCATGAACATAAATATTTTTAAAAGGTTCTTTATTTTGAAATTCCATTCCAAACATAATCATTCTTGCAACCCAAAAGAAAATAATATCAAATCCTGTCACCAATACTGAAGTTGGATAAAATTTTTCTAAATATTCATTTTTTTCTGGCCATCCTAGTGTTGCAAAAGGCCATAAGCCTGATGAAAACCATGTATCAAGAACGTCTGGATCTCTAATTAATTCAACATCTTTTTTATAGTGTTCTTTAGCTAATTTATTTGCACCTTCTTCTGTTTCATCTACAAATATTTCTCCATCAGGTCCATACCATGCAGGTATTTGATGTCCCCACCAAAGCTGTCTTGAAATACACCAAGGTTCTATATTATCCATCCATTGAAAATATGTTTTCTTCCAATTAACAGGAAAAAAATTAGTTGTTTTATTATTTACTATTTCTTTTGCTTTTATTGAAAGTTTCTTGGCATCTGCAAACCATTGCTCCGTTAAATAGGGCTCGATAATTGAATTAGATCTATCACCATAAGGAACTTTATTTTTAATTTTTTCTTCTTTAACAAATAAGTTTTTATCAGTAAGTTCTTTTAAAATTCTTTTTCTAGCTTCAAATCTATCAAGTCCAACATAATTATCAGGAGCATTTTCATTAATTTTTCCATCTGGCGTAAAAACATTTATGACTTCTAAATTATTTCTCTCCCCTACTTCATAATCGTTGAAATCATGTGCTGGAGTAATTTTAACAGCTCCAGTCCCTTGTTCAGGATCAGCATAATCATCTTCTATAATTTTTATTTTTCTATCAACTATTGGAACTATTACATTTTTATTCACCAATGATTTATATCTTTCATCTGATGGATTAACTGCAACTGCTGTGTCTCCTAACATGGTTTCTGGTCTAGTAGTTGCAATAGTTATAAATTTGTCTGTTCCCTCGATTGGATATTTAATGTGATATAGTTTTGAATTAACTTCTCTTTGATCTACTTCTAAATCAGATATAGCTGTTTTTAAAACCGTGTCCCAATTTACTAATTTTTTTGATTTGTAAATTAATCCATTTTTATACATTTCAACAAAAACTTTTAATACAGATTTTGATAGATTTTCGTCCATGGTGAAAGCATTTCTAGACCAATCACAAGAACAGCCTAATTTTTTTAATTGATTAATAATAATATCACCATACTGACCTTTCCATTCCCAAACTTTTTCGATGAATTTTTCCCTACCTAAATCATTTTTGTCTATACCTTCAGATTTAAGTTTTTTTTCCACTAATGCTTGTGTAGCAATACCTGCATGGTCTGTTCCTGGCTGCCATAAAGTTTCAAAATTATTCATTCGATGATAACGCGTTAATAGGTCTTGAATAGAATTATTTAGTGCATGACCCATATGAAGACTACCAGTTACATTAGGTGGTGGGATGACTATTGAAAATTGTTTTTTATTAGATTTTGGTTTAAATAAATTTTTTTCTTCCCAATAAGAATAAATCTTATTTTCAACATTTTCGTGAATATATTTGTCTGAACTCATGGGTAATTATTTTATAAATTAATCATATCAATAAACAACAATGAAATTATCCGTTAAATTTATAGACTAAATTATAAAATTTATTATATATGTTCACATTGAATATTTAATTCATGGCAACGTGGCGGAATGGTTACGCAGAGGATTGCAAATCCTTGTATCCCGGTTCGATTCCGGGCGTTGCCTCCACAAATTATTTTTGTTGAGATAATATAAAAAAAAAGTAAGTTGTGATTTTACATTCCTCGGTAGCTCAGTTGGTAGAGCAGTTGACTGTTAATCAATTGGTCGCAGGTTCGAGTCCTGCCCGAGGAGCCAATTTAAAAATTAGTTATCCTGTTTTAGAAATATTTACCTGATTGATCTGTATGTTTTTACTAAACTTAATTTTTTGATCTTGAGTAAGTTCAGAATAAACTTTAACTAAAAAATTATAGTTAACATTCATATGACCTTCTTTAGATTTTTCTAAATTTATTAAATATTCTGAAAAATCCTCAAAAAAATAGTTTATTGGTACTTTAAGATAATTAGACAGTTGTAGTAATCTAATAGAACTAACACCATTTGTCCCTTTTTCATATTTTTGTATTTGTTGAAATGTAACATTTATTGCTTTTGCGACCTTAGTTTGAGTTAAACCTAAAGCCAAACGTCTAAGTTTTAATTTATTACCTAGATGTTTATTGAAATTTTCTTCCATCAAAGACCCCTCTTTAATTAAAAATAATAAGATGAGTTAATAGAAATCAAAAAGTTATTTCAAGTAAAATAATTTTAAAAAAAATAATAATTTTGAAGATTTTATAAACCTGTCAAGCGACTTTTTAGCAATATAGTTATAATTTTTATAATATTTGGCTCAAAAAAAGCTTTGTTCTATCGCTTTTTGGATTAGCAAAAAACTCTTTTGTTTCTGCCTGTTCTACAATCATACCTTCATCCATAAAAATAACTTCATCTGCAACTTCTTTTGCAAACCCCATCTCATGTGTTACAACAATCATAGTCATACCAGCCTTAGCTAAATTAACCATAGCGTCTAAAACTTCTTTAATCATTTCAGGATCTAATGCTGATGTTGGTTCATCAAAAAGCATTATTTTTGGCTCCATACATAATGCTCTTGCTATTGCGCATCTTTGTTGCTGGCCACCAGAAAGTTGACCTGGATATTTATATGCTTGATCAGCAATCTGAACTTTTTCTAAATGTTTTAAGGCTAATGCTTCAGCGTCCTTTTTAGGCATTTTTTTCACCCATATAGGCGCTAACGTACAATTATCTAATATTGATAAATGAGGAAACAAATTAAATTGTTGAAATACCATTCCAACCTCAGCTCTTATTTGTTCTATATTTTTCGTTTCTTCAGTTAATTCAGTTCCATCTACTACAATTGATCCTTCTTGGTGTTCTTCAAGTCTATTAATGCATCTAATTAATGTTGATTTACCTGAACCCGAAGGACCACAAACAACAATTTTTTTATTCTTTTCAACTTCTAAATTAATGTTTTTTAAAACCTGGAAATCTCCAAACCATTTGTTCATTTCTTTAATTTGAATTATTTTATCTGACATTATCTCTCAGTTTTATATTTTTGCTCTAAATTATAACTATATTTGCTCATTGCATAGCAAATAATAAAAAATACTATTGACGCAAATACATACCCTTCCATAGCAAACCCTAACCATTCAGGATTTGTCTTAGCTAAATTAAGCATTCCTACAATTTCCAGAAGTCCTACAACAAATATTAAAGGTGTGTCTTTTACAAGAGCTAAGAATGTATTGGCTATTCCTGGAATTACTAATTTAAGAGCTTGTGGTAAAATAACAAATATATGCATTTTCCAGTAACCCATTCCTAAGGATTTTGCAGCATCATATTGGCCTCTAGGTAAAGCCTGTAAACCGCCTCTTATTACTTCTGCTACATAGGCAGCTTCAAACAAAGATATAGCAATTATAACTCTTACTAGTTTATCAATAAACATGTCCTCCGGAAGAAACATTGGAAACATAACAGACGACATAAATAAAACTGTTATTAAAGGTACCCCTCTCCAAAATTCTATAAATCCTATAGAAATATATTTAATTATTGGCAAGTCAGATCTTCTTCCTAAAGATAGGAATAAACCTACTGGAAAACAGAATATTAAACAGAAAAATGAAACTATAAAAGTTAGTGATAATCCACCCCAGGCTCCAGTTTCAACCCATTCGAAAGCTTGTATCTTTCCTAATTCAATTAGTTCTTCGTAAAAAAATACATACTTTAATAATATATATATTGTGATTGGTATTATTAAAAAATAATACATTTTAAATTTTGATGGGATAAAGAAACCTATTATAATAGAGATCACCGCTGCAATAATTCCATATGAAAAATCAAAAAATATTGGACCACCAGAAATAAAAAAGAATATAAATAAAAATGCAATTATTGGATAAACAACAACATAATATAATGTTAGATATTTTTTGAACTTTTCTGTTGCAAAAAACCCTACTCCACCAAGAAAAGCAAGAGCGATAAATGATAAATTTATTCTCCACTGTTCTGCATTTGGATACATGCCATACATAAATCTATTAAACCAAGTTTTTATGTAAGCCCAACACGCACCAGATCCTGAGCAAGCGTCTTTTGAATCACCGGCAAAATTTGCATCAATTATGAACCAACTTAAAAGCGGTGGAAGTGATTTTATAACCGCAAAAATAATTAATAATGATAAAAGGGCATTAAATTTATTTGTATTAATATTTTTGTTAATAACCTCTAAAAATTTTACACCTGAATATTCAATTCTAATTAAATGCAGACCCATAAAACCCAATATTAGAGGCAAAAAGTAACTTATTGTTCCTGGTAGAAAGCTAGTCAAATCTAAACTGAAAAAAGAATTCAAGAATACAATTAATATACTTAGAGAAAATAAACCAATACCTGAATACAAATATGCGTATAGATTATTTTTGTCTGGTGATAAAAAATTTAATTTATTCATTATTTTTCTTTAATAGCTATTTTTTTATTATACCAATTCATAAATATTGAGATTGTTATGCTTAAAGTTAAATAAGTTAACATTGTAATGGAAACAATTTCAATTGCTCGTCCTGTTTGCATCAAGGCTGTTCCTGCAAAAACAAGTACTAAGTCTGGATATGCTATTGCGGCAGCAAGTGATGAATTTTTCGTTAAATTTAAATATTGGTTAGTTGTTGGAGGAATTATAATCCTCAAAGCTTGTGGCATTACAACTAATTTAAGAACTTGGTTAGGAGTTAAACCAATTGAAGCTGCGGCCTCTTTTTGTCCTTTACTTACTCCTTGAACACCTGCTCTTACACATTCAGCGATAAATGTTGCTGTATATAAAGATAAAGCTAACGCTAATGAAATTAATTCAGGTGGTAATTTTAGACCACCTTTAAAAGTAAATGATGTTTTTGATAATTGTTCAATTACTGGTATTTCAACAGATGCATCTACTCCACCTAGAAAAAAACTTAACAATGGCAAAATAATTAAAAGACCAATAGATATTGATAAAACTGGTGTTTGAATACCTTGATTTTCCTGCTTTTTTTTAGCGTATAATCTCACAAAAACTATTGCAATGATTGCTGCGATTACTGAATAAATAAAAATATCTAGATTATTCCAAACAAAAGCTGGAACAAAAAAACCTTTAATTGTTAAAAAGAAAACTCCAAAGATGGGTTCTGCTTTTTCGGGTAAAGGTAATGCTCTTAAAGCAGCAAAATACCAAAAAAATATCTGCAATAACAAAGGGATGTTTCTGAAAAATTCTACATAAATTGCTGCGGTTCTTTCAATAAGATAATTACTTGATAATCTAGCTATTCCAACAATAACTCCAATTATTGTAGCGAATACAATTCCAATAACTGAAACTAAAATAGTATTTAATAATCCAACTAAATAAGCTCTAAAATATGAATGTGAACCATCATATTCTATCAAAGAAAATTGAACATCAAACGAAGACTCTTGTGATAAAAAACCGTAACCAAAAGTTATACCTCTATTTTCCATATTAACTTGGGCGTTATATGAAAAGAAAACAAACACTAGAATAACAACTACTAATGTAAGTAACTGGGGTAATATTTTTTTAAAATTCACTTTTAGTATGGTTTATAAAAAAAAGGGCTAGAAAAATCTAGCCCTCTTTATATTCTTTTAAAAAGAATTATCTTGCTGGTGGTACGTAAAGTATTCCACCTTTTGTCCATAACTCATTTGGACCTCTGTCAGGTAGAATTCCAGTGTCAGCTATATTTCTTTTATAGCTTTCACCGTAGTTACCAACTTGCTTGATTATTCTTAAGCTCCACTCATTATCTAAACCTAGAGCGGCTCCTAATTCACCTTCAGCACCAACTAATCTTTTAACAGCTGGATTATCTGATGTTTTCATCATATCAGCATTTGCTGATGTTACACCATACTCTTCGGCTTCGATCATAGTGTTTAGTGACCATCTCACGATATCTTCCCAAACAGAATCACCTTGTCTAACAACAGGGCCTAATGGCTCTTTCGAAATTGTTTCTGGTAATACCATGTGGTCATCTGGGTTACTCAATTTAATTCTTTGAGCAGCTAAACCAGATTTATCTGTAGTATATGTATCACATCTACCAGCATCGTATGCAGCTACAACTTCGTCAGCTTTTTCAAAAGTGACTGGCTCATATTTAATTCCTTTAGAATTAAAGAAATCTCTCATATTAAGCTCTGTTGTAGTTCCAAGGTTAGTACATGCAGAAACACCAGCTTTAAAATCATTGACTGATGAAATTCCTGAATTTTTTCTAACCATAAAACCTTGACCATCATAGAAGTTGACTCCTACAAAAGTAAGACCGATATCCGCATCCCTTGAAAGAGTCCAAGTAGTATTTCTTGATAGAATATCAATCTCGTTAGATGTTAATGCAGTAAATCTTTCTTTAGCACTTAGTGGAGTAAATTTAACTTTACTTGAATCACCTAGTACTGCAGCAGCTACTGCTCTACATACATCAACGTCGACACCTGTCCAGTTTCCTGCAGCATCAGCATTAGAAAATCCTGGTAGACCTTGTGAAACACCACATCTCACAAAACCTTTTTTTTGAGTGTTTTTAAGAGTTTTTGACTTTTTTGCAGCCATAGTTTCTGTTGTAAAAGTAAATAGAACAGCAAACATAGCAACAACTGAAGTCAATCGTTTTACTAATTTAAACATTATATATTCCTCTTGTTTATTTATTTGTTAACAAATAATTCAAATTAATTTTTGAATTATCCAAGTAAAGCAGAAACAAAGAAACGCATCAATATTAAATATATCGCAAAATTTATGCTTTATTTGGTTGTGGCGCGCTCTGAAGGATTCGAACCTTCGACCTACGGTTTAGAAAACCGTTGCTCTATCCAGCTGAGCTAAGAGCGCATAGAGTTGATTTATAATACTAATTTAGTTTTTGAAAAGAAATTTTTTTAATAAAATAATCACAGATAACAGTTCAATTCTTCCAATAATCATAAAAATAATTAATGAAATTTTACTGAATATATTAAAATTATAAAAATCCAAGTTAGCAAGGTCGTACATTTCAGAATTAACAGTATTCATTATTGTTAAAATACCTAATTTGAAAGATGACTCAAAATCTAAATTAGAAACAGTTAATAATATTGATATTAAAAATAATGAAAATATAAAAATTATTATTGCAAAAAAATATTTATTAATATCATTAATATTTGCACTAATTTTATTTAAAGATAATTTGTTCGAATAAATTTGGTTTGGTTTAGAGTGAGATAATAAATTATTTAATGAAAATTTTATTAAAGTTAAAACCTTAATAACTCTTAAACCAGAGCTCGTTGAAAAAAAAGAACCACCAAGTATCACAAGTATAAGGAAAACAAAAACAAGGGTTTTTTTGGAACTTGTTCAAATGATATTCCAATATTTGAAACACTGCTTGAAACGGAAACCAATAAATTTAAATAATTATTATCATAATTAAAAAATATAAATGATAATGAAATTACAATTAAAAGATAAATTAAAATATTAATATCTTCACTTAAAAAATTAATATTTTTTTTTTTAAAAAATATAAGATTAAAAATAAAAAAAAGGCTAAAAAAAGAAAATAGCATTGATATAGACAAAATAATTTTACTTATATCTGTATTAAATGTAGTATCGAAGTTATTATTTGGTAGAAATCCACCAGATGATATTATTGAAAGAGAATAATTATAAGCATCATAAGAACGCAAATTAACTAATTTTAACATTATAAATATTAAAATTGTCATAGATAAATATATTACAATTATTTTAAAAACCTGTTTAAATATTTCTGAAGAATTCAAAGAGATAAAATTTGTTAATGATCTTTTTAAATTTTCATCAAATACATCTATAAGTAATAATATTGAAAATAAAAAATATAAACCACCAATCCATTGTGAACTAGACCTCCACAAAATTAATGTTTGGTCTAATTGATCTAAATTATTAAATATCGTAAAACCTGTAGAAGTAAAACCTGAAATAGCCTCAAAATAGCAATTAATAAATGCTAAATTATCTATATTAAAATAATAAGGCATAGATATTGCTATGGGTAAAACAATATAACCAATTAAAACAATTAAAATTCTCTCAAATAAGTTAATTTTTTCAAATTTATATTTTTTAAACAGTACTAGAAAAAGTCCAATTATTAGAGTTATTGTAAATGTGAAAATGTAATTAGTAAGATTATTTAAAAGATTAAAATAATATGAATATATAATATTACAAAATGAGAAAAAACTTATAACAAGAAAAAAAATGCCAAAATATTTTAGGCTGAAAATATTCATTTATTAAATTGAGCTGATTCTAAATAAATTTTCCACCAGAGGTAATTGGTCTCTTTTAGCTAACAATACAACGGTATCATCTTTCTGAAATATATATTTAGATGAGGGTAGTATAAACTTATTATCTCTTAGAATTGCACCCACACGTATTTCATCAGGTAGATCTGCATTTTTTAACTCTTTATTTATCAATTCTGATGTTTCCAAAATATCAGCTTCAATAACTTCGTATTCACCATTTAAAATTGTATAAGCATTCTCGATTGTACCCTTATGCACATGTTTTAATATGCTTGAGACTGTACTCATTCTTGGATCAATTAAATCATCAATCTTCAATGATGATTGCAAAAGTGAGTAATTAGGCTTATTTACTAAAGCCATAGTTCTTTTATCTTTAGAGAACTTTTCAACAAGAACACTTACCATAAGATTATCTTCATCGTCATTTGTTAAGGCTAATACAGTTTCTACTTCATCCAAATTAGCTTCATTCAAAACATCCTCATCCAAACCATTTCCATTTATTACAATTGTATCATTTAAATAATTCGCGATATATTCTGCTCTATTTTTGTCTTTCTCAATAATTTTTACTCTAGCTTCCTCAAAATTCTTTTCAATATTCGAGGCAAGATTAAATCCAATATTACCACCACCAATAATAAGTATTTTATTCGCAATTTTTTCATTATGTCCAAAAACTTTAAGAGTCTCTTCCATTTGATTTGAGTTAACAATGACGTAAGCTTTATCGTTGTGTTGTAGTTTATCGTCTTTCTTAAGTATTTTAAAAGTTTCTTCTCTTATTACGCCTAAAATGTATGCATTTAAATTAGGAAATTTATTTGTTAATTCTTTTAGTTTGGTTTCATGAATTGGACATTTTTCATCAATCAGAATTTCTAATAATCTGAGTTTATTTTCTGCAAAAGGCACATTATCTAAAGCTCCAGGTGCTTCTAGCTTTCTTTGTAATGATTTAGCTATTTCTAGCTCAGGTGAAATAACATAATCGATTGGTAAATTTTCTTTGTTAAACAGTGTTGAGAATTTAGGATCTAAGTATTCTTGAGATCTTATTCGAGCAATCTTTTTTGGTACTTTGAACAATGAATATGCAATTTGACAAATAAGCATATTTATTTCGTCATTTCTTGTTACAGCAATCAACATGTCAGCTTCTGCTGTATTAGCACGATCTAAAATTTCAGGAGATGTTGCCTTACCTACAATTGCTTTTACATCTAGAGATTCATTAATTTTTTGAATATCCTCGCTTGACTGATCAATAACAGTAATAGAGTGATTTTGTTCAGTAAGTAATTTAGCAATAGTAAAACCCACTCTGCCAGCACCACAAATTATTATATTCATTAGTTTAGATCCTTAACACCTAACAATTTTAATTTTCTGTGAAGGGCCGATCTTTCCATACCTACAAATTTTGCAGTTTTGGAAATATTTCCTCCAAATTTTTTTATTTGAGAAATCAAATATTCTTTTTCAAAATTTTCTCTAGCTTCACGCAAAGGTATAGATAAATTTTCAGCTACGGAAAATGTTTCTTTTGCTGATTTTGACAAAGATTCCTTTATTATGTTCAAAATTTTCTCTTCATTATTACCAGGTGATAAAATGGCAATTCTCTCAATTAAATTACGTAATTCTCTTACATTTCCAGGCCAATCATAATTTAAAAGATAATTATCATCTGAAATTTTAAATTTCTTATAATTATAAGTATTGCATATGTTTTCTATAAAATAGTCTACTAGTAATGGGATATCCTCAATTCTTTTACTTAAAGGGTCTATTTCAATATTGAAAACATTTAATCTATGAAATAGATCTTCACGAAAATTCCCATTTTTTATTTCACTATTAATATTTTTACTAGATGCACAAAATATTCTAACATCAACTTTGATGTCATGATTGCTGTTAATTCTTTTAAATTTTTGATCTATTACAACTCTTAATATTTTTGATTGAGTCTCTAGTGGAATTTCTGTTACTTCGTCAATTAACAAAACTCCACCAGATGCCTTTTCTAATGCACCATAAACAATTGAGCCATCATTTTTTTCCTCACCAAAAAGTTCTAACTCATATTTTTTTGAGTCTAACAATGCTCCATTAATTATAATAAATGGTCCTTTTGAACGTTTAGAATTTTTGTAAATTTTTCTTGATATTAATTCTTTTCCGGATCCAGTTGGACCGCTTATAAAAACTCTACTTTCAGATTGTGAAAGTTTCTGTATTTGATCTTTTATAGAGCTAATATTTGCACTTTTTCCAATTATTTCAAAAGAATGGAATAACTTAGTAGACAAAGACTTGTTTTCTTTTTTTAAATTAAAATTTTCAACAGCTCTTTTTACAAAATTTAATAATCTCTCTTTGTCAAAAGGTTTTTGTATAAACTCAAAAGCACCTGATCTTAGTGAATTAATAGCCATTTCAATGTTTGCGTGCCCAGAAATTATAATAACTGGTACGTCAGTATTCTTTTTTTTAATATGATCTAGCAACTGAATACCGTCATTGTCACCCTTATCTAATTTAACGTCTATAATAGCAACGTCTGGTAATTTTTTATCTATTTCTGAGAGACCTTGATTAAAATTTGCTGCCAGCCTTGTTTTATAACCGGCATCTTGAATCAGTTCATCAAGAATATTTCTTATGTCTGCATTATCATCAATAATTAATATTTCAGTGGCCATGGGTTACTTTGGAATTATTATTTGAACTTTAGCTCCATCACTTGTATTTAAAAATTTAATTGATCCATTGTGGTCATTTATTATTTTATCTACTATTGATAAACCTAAGCCAGTTCCTTTTTCTTTAGTTGTATAATAAGGTTTAATAATATCTTTGGTTTTTTTATTAGCAAAACCCTCACCTGTATCAGTTAAGTTGACTGTTATATAATCTCTTCTTTGATTTATTTCTATATCAATATTTTTCAATGATTTATTGGTTTTTTTGACTTTCTCTTGAATACTTTCAATAGAATTTTTAATCAAATTAAAAAACAATCTGTTAAATTGCTCATTGTCAAAATTTATTATTACTTTTTTTCCAGTTTTATTATTAATTTTAAAGTTTATTGAACTATCAATTTTTTTTAATAATTCAATATTTTCATCTAATATTTTTATTAAATCATTATTTTTAATGAGGGGTTTTGGCATTCTGGCAAAATCAGAAAATTCATTAATTAAGTTTTCAATTTGTTTAATCTGTTTTAAAATGGTCTTTAAATTATCTTGATATTTCTTTTTTTTTTCCTGATTTGCATCAGGTAAATATTTAGAATTAAGGTTATCAATTGTTAATTGTATCGGAGTTAAAGGATTTTTAATTTCATGTGCCATTTTTCTTGCAACAGTTTCCCAAGCCTCGTGTCTTTCATTTGACAGCAATTTATCTTGCTGATTTTTTAATTTTTCAATCATTGAGTTGAAATTTTTATTTAATAACTCCATTTCTTTGTCAGCTTTAACGTCTGGTACTTTTGCGTCTAGATTACCTTTTCCAATTTTTTCAGATGCAGTAATTAAGTTATTTATAGAAATAAAAAATCTAGAAGAAAATCTTATAGCTATTGTTATTGACAAAAATAACAAAAGTGTAACCAGAGATATGTATATTATAGCAAAAGATATTCTAATTCCTAAACTTTGATTTTCAACAGTATAATAAAAATTTACTGCCTCTTCAGATTCAATTAAATAATTAGATATATTTTTGTCTAAACTTTTTACAACATACAAAAAAATATCATCGAAATTCTGTAATCTTATTACAGCAGCAGATCTATTTTCAGGAGCATTTATAATTTTTAATGGTCGATCATCTGATTTTACCATTTGAATTGCCTGATCTTCAATTTTAATATATTTGGAATTATTTGCTGCAACTATTAATTCCCCATCAGAATTAATTAAGTATAGTTGATCAATATCTCTGATCAGGTTTTGAGTATTTAGAATAGTCATAAATTTATTGGGGTCTGATTTATAAATTTTATGGTATTTATTTAGATCAAATGCAATTAAAACTATTTCTGATTGAATTTTATTTCTTTTTTCATCAACATAATTTTTAGCTATTTCATAAGAATTATTAACAGCTGTTGTAATTTTTTTATCAAAATATTTTTCTAGTGCAAAAGAAAAAATAAATAGAGAAAATATTGCAATAAGCAGCGATGGGATTAATGTAAATAGACCAAAAGATATTATATATTTTCTATTTGCAACAGATCCTCTTACATTTATATTATTTTTGATAGAATTTTTAATATCTATAAAAATTAAAATAAAAAATAATAATAAGAAAATAATGTTAAGAATTAATACTATTTGTAAATTTTGTTCATTCAACTCAATAAAACTTTTATCAATGAATGTTAAAAACGTTATAAATGATAGAAATATTGTAAGAAGAAATATTACTATGATAAATAAATTTCTTTTTATGAATACTAGCATAAACTATGAATATATATAAAAATTTATAAATAAATACATGAGTGATTGTTTTATATTATTAAGTGCAGGAAAAAGTAAGAGATTTAAATCAAACTTAAATAAGCAATTTATTTCCTATAAAAATAAGCCTTTATTTGAGCATTCTTTAAAAGTCGCGTTGGATTCAAATCTGTTTAAAAAAATTTTGATAGTTTCAAATAAAAAAATTAAAAAAAAATATCCAAAGAATATTAAAGTAATAAAGGGAGGCGATGAAAGACATCTCTCAACTAAAAATGCACTTTATTATTTAAAAAAAAAAAAAATTAAAAATGTTTTTATTCATGATGCTGCCAGACCAAATATATCTATTAAATTATTAAAAAAATTAAAACAAGAATTAAAAAAAAATAATGCTGTAGTGCCCTATTTAAATTCAGAAAATTCAGTAAAATACAAAGATAAAAATAAAGTAAAAAATTTAAAACGAGACAAAGTATTATTAACCCAAACTCCACAATGTTTTAATTTTAAAGAGCTTATTGATTTATACAAAACTAATAAAGAAAAAATAACCGATGAAGCTAGTCTTTATCTAAATAATAATAGGAAAATTAAATTTATTCTTGGAGAAAAAAAAAATATAAAGATAACAACGGTAGATGATTTTAATTATCTTAAATCTGAAACTTATTATGGAATTGGTTTTGATGTACATAAATTAGTTAAAAATAAAAAATTATATCTTGGAGGTATACATATTCCTTTTCACTCAGGTCTTAAAGGCCACTCTGATGGTGACGTAATTCTTCATTCGATTATTGACGGATTATTAGGTGCAATAAGAAAAAGTGATATAGGGACACTATTTCCAAGCAATTCAAGCAAATTTAAAAATATCAGATCTAAAAATATGCTCGTTCCAGTTCTTAAATTGTTAAACGATAATAATTTTTCAATTAATAATATAGATATAAATTTAATATGTGAAAATCCAAAAGTTACAATAATTAGAAATAAAATAATTAAATCACTATCTAAGTTGTTATCAATAAATAAAAATTTAATAAATTTGAAAGGAAAAACTGTTGAAAAATTAGGTATAATTGGAAAAGAACAGGCTATAGCATGTGAAGTAATTTGCTCATTATCAAGATGAAAAAAATTAACGTATTAATTTCAACTTTTTTTGGAAATGGATATATTTCTAAAATTCCTGGAACATTTACTTCGTTAAGTACATTAATTATTCTTTATATACTTTTTGAGTTACTAAATTTCAAAAATTTAAATTATATATTAATATTGTATTCAATAATATTTTTTTATTCTTTTTACGCAGTTATGGACTCAGAAACCGAGTTTGAGAATAAAGATCCTAGACAGATAGTAATTGATGAGGTTTTGGGTCAAGCAATGCCACTAATACTTATAGTATATTTATCATCTAAAAATTTAATTAATATTCCAGTTGAAATATATTATTTTTTATCTTTTATACTTTTTAGATTTTTTGATATCGTTAAACCATTCCCTGTAAGTTATTTTGATAAACAACATAAAAATTTTTTTGGAATAATTATGGATGATATAATGGCTGGATTATACACAATGTTAATAATATATCTTATTTCATTTAAATTTTAATGAGTATTCATAAATTACACAAAAAATTGATTAAAAAAAAAATCACTATATCTGTAGCAGAGTCTTGCACTGGTGGTTTATTATCAAGTAAATTAACTAAATTGAGTGGTTCATCAAAGTATTTTAAAATGGGATTAATTACATACTCAAATAATGCAAAAATTAATATTCTAAATGTTAGAAAAAAAGTAATTGATAAATATGGAGCAGTAAGCCCACAATGTTGTAAATCTATGGTGGAAAATTTATCAAAATTATCAAAAAGTAAAATTAACCTATCAATTACGGGTGTTGCAGGTCCCAAAGGTGGCACAAAAGATAAACCTGTAGGTATTGTATTTATTGGTATTAAGAGAGGGAATAAAATTTTTATTATCAAAAACTTATTTGGAAAAAAGAAAAGATCAATTATACAAAATAATACAGTTAAAAAATGTATTAATTTATTGATAAAAATTATTTAGTTATAAATTATAAACTCTCAGCCCTTTTTTGAAAAGCATCAGCTATTTTATTAAGCCCATATTGAAAAGATTTTGCCATAATTATGTTAAGAAATTTATTTTTAATTTCAAAATCAACATCGAAATGAACCTCAGTAAAATTATCTTTCTTTACAAATTTCCAATTATTTTCTAAATAATTCAATGGACCATCGATATTGGTCACATAAATATGATCGTTTTTTTTATCATAACTTACATCACTTTTATAAGTGTCAGTAAAAGGTTTTTTGCCTATAGTTAAATCTGCAATAATTTTTATAAAATTTTCTTCCTCTTTTTTTTCATAAACTTTAGAGTCAATACAAAATGGAATAAATTCAGGATACTTCTCAATATCTAAAACAAAATTAATTAGTGTTTTTTTATCGCGTTCTATTAATCGCGTTACAGATGCTTTTGGCATTGAATTAATTATGTCTGTTTTGTTTTAATTTAGCAAAATCTTCATCTGCATGATATGAAGATCTAGTTAATGGAGATGATGAAACTAATAAAAAACCCTTTGACTTTGCAATTATTTCTAGATCTTTAAATTCATCAGGATGATAATATCTATCTAAAGGATGATGTTTTGTTGTTGGTTGAAGGTATTGACCAATAGTTAAAAAATCAACATCTGCAGATCTTAAATCATCCATTACTTGAATTACTTCATCTTTTTCCTCACCCAAACCAACCATTATGCCTGACTTAGTAAAAACCTGTTTATTATCTTTTTTTGCATTTTTAAGAAGTTCTAAAGATGAAAAATATCTAGCACCAGGTCTAACCTTTACATATAATCTTGGAACAGTTTCAATATTATGATTAAAAACGTCAGGGTTTGAGCTTAAAATAATTTTATAAGAGTCCCCTTTTCTAAGAAAATCTGGTGTTAAGACTTCTATTGTAGTATTTGGATTTTTTTTTCTAGTAATTTCTACAACTTCTTTAAAATGAGTTGATCCGCCATCAGGTAAATCATCTCTATCAACAGATGTAATTACAACGTGTCTTAAATTTAACTTTTTAACTGCATTTGCTATTTTTAAAGGCTCAAATTGATCCAATTTTTCAGGTTTCCCAGTTTTAACATCACAAAACGCACAAGCTCTTGTACAAGTGTCACCCATAATCATAAATGTTGCATGTCTTTTACTCCAACATTCAGTTATATTTGGACAGTTTGCTTCTTGGCAAACAGTGACTAGATTGTCTTGGTTAACTACAGTTTTAGTTAAAAAAAACTCCTTACTATCTGATAGTTTAGATCTAATCCAACTTGGTTTTTTTTTGATAGGATTGACTGGATTTTTAACTTTTTCAGGGTGTCTTGGTCTAATTTTGTCCATCATCTTTTATTATATAGGTAGTCTCTCCTTCTTTTCCAAATAAAAATTTGTCTCGTATTAAAACTTCAATAAAATCAAGGTCTATATCTTTAGTCAATAAAGAGTTTTTGTGTTCCAATTCTTGAATTTTAAATTTCAAATCTATTTGTTTTATCTTTAATTCTTCATAAATTTTTTTTTTTTTCAAATAAGAGATTAGACCTCTCTCTCCACCTAATAGATTAAAGAAAAAGTAAATTAATAGAAAAGTTACAATTAAAATAAAATAATTTTTTTTTATTGTATCAAACATTAGTGGATACTATGTATTTTAGACTTTTTTCCAAGTTCCTGTTCTATTCTTAATAATTGATTATATTTTGAAACTCTCTCTGATCTCGCTAATGACCCAGTTTTAATCTGATTAGAATCAGTTCCTACTGCAAAATCTGCAATAAATGTATCTTCGCTATCACCAGATCTATGTGAAATTATGGTATTATAACCAATTAATTTTGCAAATTTTATAACTTCAAGTGTTTCTGTGACAGTGCCAATTTGATTTAATTTAATTAGTATTGAATTAGCTGAAATATTTAAAAAGCCAATTTTTAATCGTTCTAAATTTGTAACAAACAGATCGTCACCAACTATTTGGATTTTATTTTTTGTCTGGCTCAAAAGTTTTGTCCAGGCCGACCAATCATTTTCGCCAAAAGGGTCTTCAATAGACATTATTTTATATTTTTTTATAAGTCTAAGATAGTTTTCTATAGAATTTTCTACACTAGTGTATTTTTTAGAATGAATTGAATATTTTTTATTTTTAAGCAACTCATTTGCGGCAACATCCAAACATATGACTACGTCTTTTCCATTTTTAAAACCTGATAAATTTATAGCTTTAACTATAAGTTTTAGAGCGCTTTCATTATCATTTATCATAGGAGCGAAGCCTCCTTCGTCTCCAACAGAGGTGGAATGACCCAATTTCTTAATTAAATCTCTTAATTTATTAATAACAATAAAACACATTCTAACACCCTCTGAAAAAGTTTTTGCTTTGTCTGGTCTTATCATAAACTCTTGAATTCTGAGACCATTATTCGCATGTGCACCTCCATTAATTATATTCATTAAGGGGTAAGGTAATTTAAAATTTTTACTTATTAGTAAATTTTTATAAATTGGAACCTTTTTAATTTTAGATGATAATTTTTTAACAGCTATTGAAACTGAAAGAATTGCATTAGCTCCAATTCTTTTTTTTTGTTTTGTGCCATCAAGACTTATTAATAAATAATCTATTTTTTCTTGTTGATGAATATTAATATTTTTTAACTTAGTTGATATTACCTTATTTATAAATTCGATGGGTTTTAAAACACTTTTTCCAAGATATTTTTTATTATTCACATCTCTTTTTTCAAAAGCTTCGTGAGTTCCGGTTGATGCTCCAGATGGACAAATTGCTGAGGCACTAATATCTTTTACAAAGACTTCTGTTTCTATAGTTGGATTTCCTCTACTATCAAAAACTTGTCTCGCAATAACTTTAGTAATTTTAGACATTATTTTTTTTTATAAGATTATCAATTTCAACTATCTGATTTATAAGATTATCTAATTTATTAAGTGGAACCATATTAGGACCATCTGACGGAGCATTATCAGGATCTTGATGCGTTTCTATAAAAATTGCCGCAATACCAACTGCAACAGCTGCTCGAGATAAATGTTCAACAAATTCTCTTTGTCCACCGCTTTTATCGCCTTTGCCACCTGGTTGTTGAACTGAGTGAGTGGCATCAAACACAATAGGATAACCATTCTTTGCCATTATAGGAATTGATCTCATATCAGATACTAAAGTATTGTATCCAAAACTTGCTCCTCTCTCTGTTACAAGAATATTATTATTTCCAGAGTCAGATATTTTTTTAGTTACATTTACCATATCCCATGGAGCTAAGAACTGACCCTTTTTTACATTAATGATTTTTTTTGTTTTTGCAGCAGCAACTAATAGGTCTGTTTGTCGACATAAAAATGCAGGAATTTGTAAAATATCTACATGTGGTGCAACAACTGAACATTGTTCAATGTTATGAATATCAGTAAGGATTGGAACTTTTATTTGATTTTTTATTTTATCAAAAACTGGTAAAGATTTGTCTAATCCTGCTCCTCTTTTACCTTTTAGACTTGTTCGATTTGCTTTATCAAATGATGTTTTGTATATAAATCCAATATTATATTTATCTGTAATATTTTTTATTTTCCCTGACATATCCAAAGCATGTTGCTCAGTTTCCAATTGGCAAGGTCCTGCTATTAAACAAATTTTATTTGAGTTAGAAATATTTATATCCTGACACTTAACAATTCTATTTTCCATAATAATTTTTTGAAGCTTTTATAAATGATTTGAATATCGGGTGTGGTGATAATGGTCTTGATTTAAATTCTGGATGAAATTGAACCCCAATAAACCAAGGATGATTTTTTAACTCAATTATTTCAGGTAATTTATTATCTGGAGACATGCCTGAAAATATTAATCCTTTTTTTTCAAATTTTGATCTCTGACTATTATTAACTTCATATCTATGTCTATGCCTTTCTTTTATTTCACTAGATCCATAAATCTTTTTTATGGCAGAATTATTTTTTAATTTTGCTGTATAAAGCCCTAATCTCATTGTTCCACCTAAGTTTTTTTCTGTGCCCTTAAAAACTTTTCCGTTTCTGTTCCATTCATGGATTAGTCCAATAACAGGAAAACATTTTTTATCAAACTCTGTAGAACCAGCATTTTTAATATTTAATTTATTTCTAGCAAACTCAATGATTGCCATTTGCATTCCAAAACAAATACCAAAGAAAGGTATTTTTCTTTCTCTCGCATATTTAATTGCTGCAATCTTTCCTTCTGTACCTCTTTTACCAAATCCACCTGGTATTAATATTCCAGAAACATTCTTGAGTTTTTTACTTATTTCATTTTTTTTAAGTTTATCAGATTCAATTCTTATCAAATTGACTGTTACATTATTTGCTATACCGCCATGTGTTAATGCTTCATCTAAGGATTTATATGCATCCTTTAAGTTTACATATTTACCTATTATTCCAATATTAATAATTTTATTATTTTTTAGAACAGTTGAAGTAATATTTTTCCATGGATTTAAATTAGGTTTCTTTTTTATTTTTAATTTAAAATATTTTAAAACTTGTTTGTCTAATTTTTGGTTATAGAAACTAATTGGAGCTTCGTAAATTGTTCTAACGTCAACAGTCTCTATTACATTTTCAATATCAACATTGCAAAATAGAGATATTTTTTTTCTTTGTTCCAAAGGTATATGTTGCTCTGATCTACATATAACAATATCTGGCTGTATACCTATACTTCTTAATTCTTTAACACTATGTTGTGTAGGTTTGGTTTTTATCTCATCAGACGATTTCATAAAAGGCACTAATGTTAAATGAACAAATAAAGTTTTAAACCTTCCATGATCATTTGAGAATTGTCTTATAGCTTCTAAAAAAGGTAAACTTTCTATATCACCTACGGTTCCACCTATTTCACAAATTACAAAATCTTCTTTAGTAATGTCTTTACTAATAAATTTTTTAATTCTATCTGTAATGTGTGGTATAACTTGAACAGTCTTACCTAAATATCCTCCTTGTCTCTCTTTTTTGATTACATCGCTATAAATTTTACCTGAAGTAATATTGTCCGATTGTTTTGATGAAATATTTGTAAATCTTTCGTAATGTCCTAAATCTAAATCAGTTTCTGCACCATCATCAGTAACAAATACCTCTCCATGCTGAAAAGGACTCATTGTTCCTGGATCAACATTTAAATATGGATCCATTTTACGTATCCTAACTTTATAGCCTTGTGACTTTAATAGATATGCAAGAGATGCTGATGATAATCCCTTTCCTAGTGATGATACCACGCCGCCAGTGACAAAGATATATCGCGCCATGGAAGTATCTTATAGACCTAAAAATTAAAAATTCAAAGTATTAATTGTTACTATCTGGAACCTTTGGAGCATCATCAATTTCCTCTATTTTATCTAAAACTGATGTTGTGGGAGTTAATTCACCTCTTGAAAGAATCGTTAAACATAGACTGCATATTATAAATAAAGTAGCAATTATTGCTGTTGCTTTAGTTAAAAAATTTCCAGCTGATCTTGAGAGCATAAAGTTATCTTGGGATACTCCAATACCCAAAGCACCACCCTCGGATTTTTGAAATAAAACTAGAGCAACTAGAATAGCTGCGAGAATAATATTAATTATTAAGAGTATATTTTCCACGAAGTCTAATTAGTTGATTTTTTAATTATATCAATAAAATTTTTTGCTCTTAAAGAGGCACTTCCTATTAAAAAACCTTTTAAATCATTAATTTTTTTTAACTCTGACACATTTTTAAAATTAACAGATCCGCCATAGATAATTTTATATTTTTGATTTTTTTTTAATTTACTAATTATATTATTTATATTTTTAATATTTTTTCTTAATTCAGATAGTTTTGGTATTTTTCCAGTTCCAATAGCCCATCTAGGTTCATATGCAAAAATTATGTTATTTATTTTTTTTATATTCTTTAATGCAATGCTGATTTGTCTTTTAAGTACTGAGAGGGTTTTATTATTTTTTCTTTCTTTATAGGTTTCTCCAATACAAAGAATTACTTTTAAATTTTCTTTAAGTGCTGAATGTATTTTTTTATTTATTAGTAAATCGTTTTCCTGATTTCTAATTTCAGAATGACCAACGATAACATATTCACCTCCTGCAGACTTAATTAATTTAGAGTTTACTGATCCTGTAAATGCGCCATAATCATTTAATTGAGAAAGGTTCTGAGCACCTACTTTAATTTTAGAGTTTTTTACTTTATTTTTAACTAATGAAATTAGGGTAAATGGTGGACAGTAAATAATTTGATTTTTTTTATTTTTTGATTGTTTTAAAAATTTTATGGTTTTATTAATGCCAGAGATGTGACTTTCTTCTCCATTCATCTTCCAATTAGCTATAAAAATCATATTATCATTTGTCATCTTAGATAATTTAATTTATAGGTTTGTTTTTTATAATCAATATATAAAGAATTACTTATGTTGGGAAAATTAAGAGGTTTTACAAATAGTAAATTGGCAGGTGTCCTCGTGGCGATAATAATTGTTCCTTTTGTTTTTTGGGGAATGGGAAGTGTCTTTAGTGGCGGGAATACAAATAATATTGCTAAGATAAATAATAACTCAATTTCAACGAAAGACTTCATTGATCATATAAACCAATCAAGAATTAATCCTGATTATATAAAAGAAAATTTAGATAACAATATCTTAGAGAGAATTTTGAGTGACCTTATATCAAAAGATTTAATGTCAATGGAGTATAAAGATTTAAATGTAAAAGTTTCAGATAGATCATTAAAATTAAATTTACAAAATGACATAAATTTTCTTGATGATGACAAAAATTTTTCAAGATTGAAATATGAAAAATTTCTTTTAGAGAATAATATTATTGCAGCTGAATTTGAAAATAGACTAAAAAATTCTCAGTTAAGAAAAAGGCTATTTGATTATATTGGTGGTGGTATTAAATCACCATATTATTTACAAAATAAGATTTACATAAATGAAAATAAAAAAATAAATATTCAATACTATGATCTTGAATATGCTTATGATAAAGATATTTCAGACGTTGAAATTAATAATTATATAATCGAAAATGAAGAGAACCTAAAAGAGGCATACATTGATTTTAGTTATGCTAAAGTTGAACCCTTAAATCTAATTGAAATCAACGAATTTAATGAAGATTTTTACAAAAAAATTGATGAAATCGAAAATGATATATTAAATGAAGTGTCTTTAGAAGATATCGCTAAAAAAAATGAAATAACATTGCAGAAAATAAACAATTTTAAGTTCTTAAATGAGGACGATGTATTTAAAGAAATTTATGAAAATAAAGATAAAAAAGAAATAGTTTTAAAAGATAAAGACAATTACTTTTTACTATATCAAGTAACAAAAATAAATAATTTACTACCAAATAAAAATAATACATCCTTCAGAGATAAAGTTAAAAATAGAATTTTAATAAAGAAAAAATTTAATCTTAATAAAAATTTATTTGAAAAAATTCAAAATAAAGATTTCAATGACTCTGACTTTGACAATCTAGTAAAAAATAAAGAAGATATAAATACAGGAATAATTAACTCAATTGATGATGATAGTTTATTTGATGAGACATCTTTAAAACTTATTTACGAATTACCAAAAAATAGTTTTGTTATGGTTTCAAATAGAGCTAATAATATATTTCTAGCAAAGATTAATCAGATTAATTATGAAAACTTAAAAAGTACAAATGAAAATATCCAAGAATATTTAGCTAAAACAAATATTAATTTGATTGATGATATTTATAGTTCTTATGATACATCACTTAACACCAAGTATGAAGTTAAAATTTTTAATAACAATATAGATCGAATAAAAGATTATTTTAAATAATGCTTAATATAAGCCTTAAACAATTTAAGATTAATCATAAAAAAAAAATAAACCAAATACTCTATTTATCCATGGATAGTGATGGTTCTAAAGAAATAATAAATTTAATAAATAATTTTTTTACTGAAAAAAATGCTTTTGTATTTGAGTCAGTAGAAAAAGGATTTATTAAAGGTAGATATACAATTTTTGGAAAAAATCCTGATAAAATCTGGGAATTTAATAATAATGTAAGCAAGATATACTTTAATAACAAAGTTAAAATTTTAAAAGGTAGTGCTAAGAAAAATATAGAAAATGTCATTGAAAGTTTTAAATTTAAAATTCCTAGAGAATTACCCCCAATTAGCTCTATAATATCTGGATATTTTTCGTATGACATAATTAGGTATTTAGAAAATATTCCGAATAAAAATGAAGATGATTTAAAATTACCTGATGCTAGAATTATCAGACCAAGAGAACTAATAATACATGATAATATAAAAAAGAAATTATATTTTATAATTAATGTTTTTTTTGATGAAAAAATAAATAATTATAAAATAAGATATGAAAAAATAATTAATCAAATTGAGAATTTAATTTTTTTATCTAATTATAATAATTCGTATCTAGATAAAACTAATAAAAAAGTTAAAACAAAAGTAAAATCAAATATTTCTAAACAAAAATTTTTATCAAATGTAAAGAAGGCTAAAAAATATATTAAAATTGGAGACATATTTCAGGTAGTTTTAAGTCAAAGATTTGAAACTAATTTAAGTAAAAACCCATTAGAAATTTATAAAAAATTAAGGAAAACAAACCCTTCTCCTTTTATGTATTTTTTTAATTTTAGAGATTTTCAGATTATTGGCGCAAGTCCAGAAATACTTGTTAGGTTAAGAAATAACAAAGTCACAATTAGACCGATTGCTGGAACAAGACCAAGGGGGAAAAATAAAAAACAAGATTTATTTTTTGAAAAAGATTTACTGAATGACAAAAAAGAGCTATCCGAACATTTAATGCTTCTTGATTTAGGAAGAAACGACACTTGAAAAGTATCAAAGATTAATACTGTAAAGGTTACTGAAAGTTTTTCAATAGAAAGATACTCTCATGTCATGCATATTGTATCAAATGTCGAAGGGGTATTTAATAATAAATACTCAAAATTTGAAACTATGTTGTCTGGATTTCCAGCAGGAACAGTATCTGGGGCTCCAAAAATAAGAGCAATGGAGATAATAGATGAGCTAGAGACAACTAAAAGAAAAGTTTATGCCGGTGGAATTGGATATTTTTCAGCAAATGGTGAATTTGATACATGTATTGCACTTAGAACTGCTGTAGCTAAAAATAAGAAATTTTATGTGCAATCTGGTGCTGGAATAGTTGCAGATAGTAAACCACAAAATGAATATCTTGAAACAGTTAATAAAGCAAAGGCTCTATTAAAAGCAATTGAGTAATTATGAAAATAATTTTAATTGATAACTATGATAGTTTTACATTTAATTTGTATCATTACATATCTAAGTTTTGTCAAAATGTAGACGTAGTAAGAAATGATAAAATTAATACAAAAGAAATATTAAAAAAAAAATATAATAAAATTGTGATATCACCTGGTCCAGGTAATCCTGATCAAGCTGGAAACTGTCTATCAATAGTAAATGAATTGTATAATAAAATTCCAATACTTGGAGTTTGTTTGGGTCATCAAATTATAGGTCAAATATTTGGATCTAAAATTATTCAAGCTAAAGAATTGGTTCATGGAAAAACAAGTAAAATCATTTCAAAAAATATAGGGATTTTAAAAGGAATACCAAAAATATTTGAGGCAACTAGATACCATAGTTTAATAATCGATAAGAAAACACTCTCTAAAGATTTAGAAATTACAGCAATGACTTTAAATGGAATAATTATGGGTGTTAAACATAGAATTTATGATGTTCATGGAGTACAATTTCACCCTGAAAGTATAAAGACTAAAGATGGTTTAAAAATTTTAAAAAATTTTATTAAATAAATGGAAAAATATTTAAAAAAACTTGAATTAAGTGAAAATTTAACATTACAAGAAAGTATTGAAGCTTTTGAAATTTTGATGAATGGAAAAGCTAATGATAATGAAATTTATAATTTTTTAACTCTACTCTCTAAAAAGGGTGAAGTTTCAACAGAAATAGCAGGTGGTGTATCAGTGCTTAGAGATAAAGCGGAAAAAGTTAATGTAGATGAATGCATAGATACTTGTGGAACAGGTGGTGATGGCAAGGATACACTAAACATATCAACTGCTTCCGCATTATTGCTTTCAAGTATGGGCATTAATGTAGCAAAACATGGTAATAAAGCAGTTTCATCAAAATGTGGGTCTGCAGATGTTTTGGAAGCATTAAATATAAATATCAACCTGAAACCTAAAGATATTGAAAGTCAAATTAAAAAAAATCATTTTGGATTTATGTTTGCTCCAAATTATCACAGTGCAATGAAATATGTTGGCCCAACAAGGAAAAAAATTGGAAAAAGAACAATTTTCAATATGATCGGACCTTTAAGTAGTCCAGCAAATGTTGAAAAACAAGTTGTGGGAGTTTTTAATAAAAAACTTCTTGATATATTCGCTAATGCTTTGAAAGATTTAAATATTAAATTTGCTTGGATTGTTAATAGTAATGATGGTTTAGATGAAATATCACCGTATGATAAAACTATCGTTAAACAATTAAAAAATGGGGAAATTAACGAATTGATTATTGATCCTAAGGAATTGAAAGTAAATGCTGAGGGTTTCGATAAGATAGTTGGAAATGACGCAAAATTTAATTCACAAAAAATTATAGATATTTTTAAAGGTAATGATGATGACTTTTCTAAAGCAGTATCATTAAATGCTGCAGCTGGTTTAATAATATCCGAAAGAGAAGAGAATTTTAAATATGCGTATGAAAAAGCAAGAGATCATTTGTTATCAGGAAAAACATATTTACATTTAAATAAATTGAGAAATGTCTGAGAATATATTAGAAAAAATAATTAATAAAAAAAGAAATAAAATTCAAATTTTAAAAAAAAATATTTCAATAAATTCTCTAAATGACAAAATTACAAATCTAAAAAATTATATAAATTTTAAAGAAAAAATACTCAATAATATAAATCACAATAAAATATCAATTATTGCTGAGATTAAAAAAGCCAGCCCTTCAGCTGGTATAATTATTGAAAATTATAACCCTGTTGAAATTGCTGATATATATTTAAAAAATAATGTAACTTGCCTGTCAGTTTTAACTGAAGAGGATTTTTTCTTGGGAAACTTAATTCATATTAGTAAAATTAAACAAAAAATAAATTTACCCATTTTATGTAAAGATTTTTTTGTTGATAAATTTCAAGTCCATCTTTCTAGGAGTTATGGTGCTGATGCTATTTTAATAATTTTAGCTGGCGTTGATGAGAAAACTGCAGATGAGTTGTATGAAGAAGCAGAGAAACTTAAAATGTCAGTAATTGTTGAAGTTCATACTGTTGAAGAGGCAAAAAAATCTCTAAAGTATAAAGATGCACTAATAGGGATAAACAATAGGAATTTAAAAACACTAAAAACAGATATAAATACAACTTATGATATTCATAATATTTTAATTAACCATGACGGACCGTTAATTTCAGAGAGTGGAATAAAAAACAAAGAAGACGTTTTGAAAATAGCCTCTGGAACTAAAATAAAAACATTTCTGATAGGTGAATCAATTTTAAAAAATTTAAAAAATAATAATATTTTTTCTATTTTATAAAAAAAGTGTTGAATTTATTGGAGTTTTAACTCTTGTTTAATTGAAAGAACTTTTATAGAACATTAATGTACACAGTTTGTTCTATGTTAACTAAAAAACAAAAAAACCTGCTTTTATTTATCAACAAAAAGTTGAGATCTAGCGGTGTATCTCCCTCTTATGAAGAAATGAAGGAATCGCTAAATTTAAAATCTAAATCTGGAATTCATAGATTAATTAGTGCGTTAGAAGAAAGAGGCTTTATTAAAAGATTAGCTCATAAAGCAAGAGCTTTAGAAGTCATTAAATTACCTGAAACAGCTTCAGCAAATGATATTTATAATAATTTTTCACCAAGTGTAATTAGAGGTGGACTTGATGAAAGTTCAAATCGAAATAATTCAGATGAAAATCAAATACCTGTATTAGGTAAAATTGCTGCGGGTACACCTGTTGAAGCAATTCAAAACGAAGTTTCTAGAATACCTTTGCCTTCCAATATTGAGAAAAATGGAGAATTTTTTGGACTAAAAGTGCAAGGAGATTCAATGATTGAGGCTGGAATAAATGATGGTGATACAGTAATTGTGAAAAAAGCTGATACAGCTGAAAATGGAAAAATAGTAGTCGCGTTAATTGACGACCATGAAGCAATGCTAAAAAGAATAAGAAGAAAAGGTAAGACCGTAGCTTTGGAAAGCGCTAATAGAAATTACGAAACTAAAATATTTGGTCCTGATAGAGTAAAAGTTCAAGGAATTCTAGTATCTTTATATAGAAACTTTTCCTAAAATAGTCTAAATAAATCTGATGAAAACTGTAGCAACTAGATTTGCTCCATCACCAACTGGACCTTTGCACATTGGAGGAGTGAGAACAGCATTATTTAATTGGCTTTATTCAAAAAATAAAGGTGGTAAATTTTATCTAAGAATAGAGGATACAGATAAAGAAAGGTCTAAAGAGGAATTCAAAAATCAAATAATTAATTCCTTAAAATGGATAGGTATTAATTATGAAGATAGTGAATATATTCAATCAGATAAAATAGATGATCATATAAATGTAGCTAATGAATTATTAAAAAGAGGTTTAGCTTATAAATGTTATTGTTCAAGTGAAGAAATTGAAGAGCAAAAAAAAAGGGCTAAACAAAAAAAAATACCCTATATCTATAATAGAAAATGGAGAGATAAGAGTGAAACTGATGCTCCAAAAGAAATTCAACCTGTAATCAGATTTAAAAGTAAAGTTGAGGGAAAATCTATCTTAAAAGATTTAGTCCAGGGTAATATAGAAATTGAAAATAATACTATTGAAGACTTTGTTATATTAAGAGCAGATGGATCGCCTACATATAATTTATCAGCATCAGTAGATGATCATTTAATGGGAATGACACATATAATTAGAGGTGATGATCATAAAATAAATACATTTAAACAAATACAAATTTATGATGCTATGAATTGGAAAGTGCCATCTTTTGCTCACATACCGCTAATTCATACTATTGAAGGAAAAAAACTATCAAAAAGAGATAATGCATCAACATTAGATGATTATTCAAAAATTGGAATAATGCCTAATGCTCTTAGAAACTATCTTCTGAGATTAGGATGGTCATACAAAGATAAGGAAATTTTTGATTTAGACGAAAGTATTAAATACTTTAATTTAGAAGGTATTGGAAAATCGCCCTCAAAATTAGATATTAGCAGAATTTATTCAATGAATGAATATTATATAAAAAATATAGATGAAAATGATCTATTTAATTTTTTATTAACTTATTGTGAGACTTTTCAAGAAAAGATACCAGATTTAGCACAGAAAAAAATTAAAAATTCGTTACATTTTTTAAAAAATAAAGCAAAAACTTTGGAAGATATTTACAAAAATTCAAAGTTTTTAATAAACGACAAAGTTCAAATAGAAAAAGAAGATAAAAAACTTTTAGACGAAACAGCTATAAATATTATTAAATTATTTAGTGATGATATTAATAAATTATCAGATTTTACTAGAGAAACACTAGAACCAATAATTAATGACCTAATAAAAAATAATAATACAAATTTTAAAGGAGTTGGACAACCACTAAGAATATGCCTTACAGGATCAAAGTTTGGGCCAGGTATATATGATATATTATGTTCTCTTGGAAAAGAGGAAGTGTCTAAAAGATTATCTCAAATAAGATAACAAAACATTGGAAGCTTCATTGCTTGATGAAGTGTTTGATCTTAATTCTTTAATAGTTTTATTAACTTGTTTTAATTGTTCATTTATAAGTTCAGGTTTTTTTAATAAATAATTAACTGTTTTATATATTTCATCTGAGTTACATTCATTTTGTAAAAGTTCAGGAATAATTTCTTTATTATTAATAATATTTATCATATTTGCATATTTTATTTTTAAAAATAACTTAGCGATAGAGAAATTTAAAAAATTCATTTTATAAATTATTATTGATGGTACGCTGTATTTGCAAACTTCAAGTGAAACTGTTCCAGATTTAACAATTGCAAAAATAGATTTTTTAATTGTAGCAATTTTTATATTTTCATTTGAAATAAAATCAACATTTTTTAAATTATTTTTTTTAATAATTTGAGATAAATATTCTTTTGAACCTTCTGTAGCATGAAAAATATAATTATAATTATTTTTTTCTTTATTCATTTTTTTAATAAACTCAATAAGTATAGGCACATGTGATTTCAATTCAGACATTCTACTACCAGGAAAAATCGAAATAATTTTTCCCTTTAATAATTCATTAATCTCAGTATTTTCTTGATTTGTGTTATCTAATATTGGGTGACCAACAAAAGTATTTTTTAGTTTTTCCCTATCGAAATATTTCTTTTCAAAATCAAATAATAAAAGAATGTGATCTAAAAAACTTTTCATTTTTTTTACTCTTCCCTCTCGCCATGCCCAAACTTTAGGTGCAATAAAATGAATAGTTTTTATATCTGGCTTTTTTAACTTAATTATTTTTGAAACGCGAAGAGTAAAATCAGGACTATCAACACTAAATAAAATATCAGGACTGAAATCTATAATTTTTTCTACTGTTTCATTTATTTTTCTTTTTATCTTAAAAATATTTAATACTATGTCTGTAAAAGCTATATAAGTAATTTCTTTTTGATCATATATTGATCTAATACCTATAGAATTTAAATATTGACCTCCAACAGATAAATATTCAATATTTATTTTGGATTTTTTTAATTCTTTAATAACTTCTGCAGCTAATTTATCGCCAGATGGCTCACCTGTTAAAATAAAAATCTTTTTCATTTAGCCATTACAAAAATATTATTTTTATTAGCAAATTGAAGTCCCTTGCGTTTATCCAAAAATATATTTTGACCTGCTTTAACTACAATTCCTTTAATATTTGCTTTTTTACAATCTTTTAGTGTATCCAGACCAATAGTTGGCAAATCAACACGCAAGTCTTGTTTTGATTTAGGCATCTTTATTAAGAGTTTATTCTGTAAATTATTATTTCTAATCGATTTTAACATATCCTTTGTGCCTTTTCTTTTTTCAATAGAAATGATTTTCTGATTATTGATTACCAATGCCTGAACATGATTAAATGAATTGAATCTTTTTAATATTTCAATACCTTTTTTTATTGTTAATTTATCTGTCATACTAGGTTTCAATTTCGTATAACATCCTTTACTCA
>CACBHZ010000003.1 GCA_902539195.1 uncultured Pelagibacteraceae bacterium
TTTTGGGTAAACTGATTTTATTCCAGTGCTATTTGATGCAAATAAACACTGATCTAAATCTATTTTATTTGAAACTCTAATTCTATTGTTATTAATAAAAGAACCATTATTTTTTTCAGCATAAAAAATTTCATTTTTAATAGGATCGAAAATTAACCCAGACATAATTTCATTCTCTATTTGTAATGCAATTGATATTGCAAAATGTGGAATTCCATGCAAAAAATTAGTAGTACCATCTATAGGATCAATAATCCAGAATATATCTTTATTTTTGTTAAAAATTTTACCTGTCTCTTCTGTTATAAAAGAATAATTTTTTTTTGACTTACTTAGTTCTTCTATGAGTATTTTTTCTACCCGTTTATCAGTTTTTGTTACAAAATCTTTTGGTCCCTTTTTTGAAACTTGTAAATTTTCTATTTCACCAAAATCTCTGATAATTATTTTTGACGCTTTCTCGCAGGCCTTTATCATTAAATTAAGATTTGATGATATAGAATTCATTTTATACTTTTTTTACATACTCTAAAGTTCTCGTATCAACTATAACTGCATCACCACTTTCAATAAAAGGCGGAACTAAAATGCTTAACCCATTATCAAGTACTGCTGGTTTATAAGATGACGAAACTGTTTGTTTTTTTAATGCTGCATCAGTGCTGCTTATTTTACAAGTAATTTGATTAGGTAGAGTTATACTAATAGGACTTTCATTATGAAATGAAATTAGTAACTCTAAATTTTCACTTAGTAACTTACCTTTTTGGCCAATGATGTTTTTGTTAATATTTATTTGTTCGAATGTTTCTGCGTTTATAAAAAAATAATCATTTTCATCAGAATATAAAAAATTGTACTTAACTTCCTCCAAAGATGCTTTTTCTATTGACTCACTCGATCTAAATCTTTCATTTAGCTTTGTATTTTTATTAATACTTTTCATTTCAACTTGTGCAAAGGCCCCCCCTTTTCCTGGCTTTACGTGATTAGTTTTTAATACCTCCCACAAATCATCTTTGTATTCTAAAATCATACCAACTCTTATTTCTGTAGCATTAATTTTCATATTAATTTTTTTATTGCTTGATGTGGTTTAAATTTTTTATTTTTCCAAACGTAACTTGAGATAGCTAAAAAATTTGCTTTATTCAATAACAGATTTTTATAATTTTTTTCGTTTATTCCACCAATTGCAACAACTGGTAAATTTACTGACATTTTAATTTTTTTTAATATTTTAATATTGGCTTTATAAAGAACTTTTTTGGTGTTAGTCTTAAAAAATGCACCTATAGCAATATAAGATGCTCCATTTAATTTCGCTTTTTTTGCAAGTTTAGGCGAATTATGACAGGTTATGCCAATTACTTTATTCTTTAAAATCTTTCTTGCCTCTATAACACTCATATCTTTTTGACCTAAGTGACAACCATCAGCTTTTATTTTTAATGCAAAATATGGATCATCATTTATGATAAATTTTACTTTGTACTTTTTACAAAGTATTTGAACTTTTTTTGCAATAAATGTTTTTCTTTTTATAGTTTCTTTTTTAAGTCTTAATTGAAAAAATCCAACTTTATTAGTTCTTAAAACTAAACTTAAATAATAAAAAAAAGAATTATCTTTAATTTTATTAGGTGATATTAAATAAATAAATTTCTTATTTCTTATTTTCAAGATTTTCTGACCATTTTCCTTGAGCTGCTAAGGTACACATTTTAGCTCTATGATCAAACACTTCTTGAGTACCAGATATATCATTAATATCTTTGGACCAAAATTTTAAAGCACTTTGTTGCAAGGCTCTTCCATAGGAGAAGCTCATTATGAATTTTGTATTATTTTTTTTGTTGATTTGATTTAAATTTGTTGTGGCTTCTATTTCAGTTTGACCACCTGAAAGAAATGCAATACCAGGAACTTCAGAAGGGACATTATTTTTTAAACACTCCAAAGTAAGTTCTGCCACTTCTTCATTAGAAATTTTATTTTTAGAATTTTCTCCAGGAAGTATCATGTTTGGTTTTAAAATAGTTCCACTAAGATCAACATTATTTAATTGTAACTCTTCATAACATTTTTTTATTACTTCAGATGTTTTCTCGTAGCAAACTTTAGCTGAATGATCCCCATCCATTAAAACTTCAGGTTCAATAATTGGAACCATTTCAGCTTCTTGCACCAAAGCAGCATATCTGGCTAGTGCATGAGCATTTGCTGAAACCGATAATTTGCTTGGATATTTATCAGATATAAGGTAGACACCTCTCCATTTTGTAAATCTTGCTCCAAGTTTATAATATTCTTTTAGTCGTTCTCTTAAACCGTCTAAACCTTCAGTAATTTTTTCTTCTTTAGATCCCGCTAATGTTTTGGCCCCTGTATCAACTTTAATACCAGTTAATGAACCACTTGAGTTTATTAATTCAGGTATTGTTTTTCCATTGGAAGTTTTTTGTCTTATTGTTTCGTCGTATAGTATTACTCCCCCTATGCATTCTTTCATTGATAAAGATGAAAAAAGAGTTTGTCTAAAAAGCAGTCTATTATTTTCATCGGAATGTACTTTTACTGAATCTAATCTTTTTGTCATTGTGGCTGTACTTTCATCAGCTGCAAGTATACCTTTGCCGTTTGACAATATTTGGAGAGCGATTTTGTTTAATTCAGACATTTAATTTAATGCTTTTATACCAGGGAGAACTTTACCTTCAAGATATTCTAAAAATGCTCCACCTGCAGTTGAAACAAAATTAAATTTATCTTTCATATTTAGTGAATTAATTAATGCAACCGTGTCGCCTCCACCAACAACAGAAAATATTTTGTTCCCTCTGTTTGCTATATATTTTGCAACTTCTGAGCTTCCTAATGAAAAATTATCATTTTCAAAGTAACCCAATGGTCCGTTCCATAATATTGTAGAGGAATTGTCAATAATTCTTTTTATTTCAATTAATGTTTTTGATCCTACATCAAGTATTATATCATCATCTTCAATATCTTTAAAATCTTTTTCAAAAGATTTGTCGTTCAATTTTTTTCCAATTTTAACATCTTTCGGAAAATATATTTTACATTTATTTTTTTCAGCATAAGTGAAAATCTCTTTAATTATGTAATCAATATTTTTTTCATAAACAGAGTTACCAATTTTTAAACCTTTGTATTTCAATATATTGTTCGCCATAGCACCAACTATTATAATGCTATTAAATTTCGGTATTAAATTTTTTATTATATTTATTTTGGAAGATATTTTAGACCCACCAATTATACATGTTATAGGCTTTTTTATTTCTGACGTTATCTTGTTTAGAGCATTTACCTCTGTATTAATTTGAATTCCGCTATACGATGGAATGTACTTCGTTATTTTAGATATAGAAGCATGATCTCTGTGAGAACACGAAAATGCATCATTAACATATATTTCACCTAAGCTTGCTAATTTCTTTGAAAATTTATCATCGTTGGCTTCTTCTTCGGGATAAAATCTAATATTTTCAAGTAATATCACCTCATCTTTGGAACTCTTAAAAATGTCTACTTTATTTAAATTAAAAATATTTTCTTTAAGTAATAATACTTCTTTTTTAATTTTACTTTTAATATACAACGACACCAATTCTAGAGAAAGTTCCTTGACTATTTTACCTTTTGGCCTTCCAACATGAGAAATTATTATAATTTTTGCTTTTTTTTTTAATAGAAATTCTAGTGTAGGCATAACCTTATCAATCCGGTTAGAGTCTGTTATTTTTCCATTTTTTATTGGAACATTTAAATCAAGTCTAAGAATTACTCTTTTATTTTTAATATTTTCTATCTTTTCTATGGACTTCATTATTTGATCTTGCTTACATACTCTGCAATATCACACATTCTATTCGAGAAACCCCATTCATTATCATACCAAGCTGAAATTTTACCCATTTTATTACCAACTACATTAGTAAGTGAGGAGTCTATGATTGCAGATGCACTATTGTGATTAAAATCAACTGAGACTAGCTTCTCATCTGTAACATTTAGAATATTTTTGAGTTTTGTTTTAGAGGCTAAAAATAAAGAGTTATTTAATTTTTTTAAGGTAATATTTTTTTTTACATTAAATATAAATTCTATTAATGAAACATTTGGTGTTGGCACTCTCATTGCTATCCCCTCTAGCTTACCTTTCAATGAGGGTATAATCTCACCAATAGCTTTTGATGCACCAGTAGATGTAGGTACAATTGATTGACTTGCAGATCTAGCTCTTCTTGGATCTTTGTGAGAATTATCTAATATTCTTTGATCACTTGTAAAAGCATGTATGGTTGTCATAAAACCATTAAGAATTATAAAATTTTTATTAATTACGTCTGCAACAGGAGCTAAACAATTTGTTGTGCAAGAAGCTGCTGAAATAATTCTATCACTTTTGTTGATCTTCTTATGATTTACTCCAAAAACTATAGTTTTATCAGCCATTTTACATGGGGCCGATACAATAACTTTTTTTACGCCATTTTCTATATGTGGCAGTAATTGATCTTTAGAATTAAACTTACCTGTGCACTCAAAAACATAATCAACACCATATTTTTTCCATTTTATGTCATTAATCTTAGAGTGTTGTGTATAAGATATTTTTTCTTTATTAATTTTTATGTAATTTCCTCCAGATTTTACTAGAGAACCAAAATTACCATGAATTGAATCATATTTTAATAAATTTGCACAAATTTCAGAGCTCGATCTATTATTAATATGTTTGATAATTATTTTACCTTTGTAATTTTCATAAATTGACCTCACAATCATTCTGCCAATTCTTCCCATACCGTTAATTCCGACTTTTATTATCATTTTTTTAAATAAAATTTAATTTTTTTACTAATTTTTTCACTACTTAAACCAAAATGATCATAGACTTTTTTATATGGAGCGCTTTTACCAAAGTCTTCTATTGAAAAAGACAAGCCCTTTTCAATATATTTTTCCCAAGACATTTTTGATCCTGCCTCAATTGAAAAAGTGATTTTGCTTTCTTTTAAGATTTTATCTTTATAGCTCTTGTTTTGTTTGTCAAAAATTTCTTGGCAAGGCATTGATATTACTTTTGAATAAATCTTCTGTTTGGCCAATTTATGACTAGTCTCAATTGCAAGATTGACTTCTGATCCTGAGGCTAAAATAGTTAAATTTATATTTTTTCCAGTCCTTATAACTTCGTAAGCTCCCTTAGAGCATTGATTTTTTTTGCTAAAACTCTTTCTTATAGGTTTTAAGTTTTGTCTAGTTAAAGCTAATATGCAAGGTGTTTGGTTGCTGTTTAAAGCAATATCCCAACATTCAATTGTTTCAGTTTGATCTGCTGGCCTTAAAACATTTAGGTTTGGAATAGATCTTAAAGCAGCAAGTTGCTCTACTGGTTGATGCGTAGGTCCATCTTCTCCCAGTCCTATTGAGTCATGTGTCATTATATAAATTACTTTCTGTTTCATTATAGCAGACAGTCTTATTGAAGGTTTACAATAGTCTGAAAATATTAAAAAAGTACCTCCATAAGGAATAAAATCACTATGAAGAGCTAATCCATTCATTATTCCACTCATTGCGTGTTCTCTAACACCATAGTGAATATAATTACCACCAAAGTTACTTGAATTAATAATTTTATGTAACTTAGTTTTGGTATTGTTTGATCCCGCTAAATCAGCAGAGCCACCAATTAAAGTATTTCTCTCTTTTAATATAGCTGATAAAAACTCTTCTGAGGATTTTCTTGTAGCTATAGTCTTAAAATTTTTTATTGCATCTTTTTTTTGTTGTATAATTGAACTTGAGAATTTATTTTTTATAATACTTTTAAATTTTTGTTTGTGTTTGCTAAAAGTTTTATTCCATATTTTTTCTTTTTTGACACCTTTTTCTCCAATTTTTCTCCAATCAGTTAAAATTTTTTGAGGTATTTTAAATGGTTTATAATCCCAATTTAATTTTTTTCTAACTAACTTAATTTCATCTATTCCAAGAGGACTTCCATGAGAAGAGGCTTTTCCAGCTTTATTTGGAGATCCAAATCCTATTTTTGTTTTGCACGAAATCACAGTCGGTTTTTTTGATGTTTGCGCTTTTTTTAACGCATTATAAATTTCTCTGTAATTGTGCCCATTGATCAAAATATAATTCCATCCATAGCTTTTAAATCTATTTTTATAATCATCTGAGACTGCTAAACTAGTAGGACCATCTATTGAAATTGAATTATTATCAAAAAGCATTATGAGATTATTAAGTTTAAGGTGACCGGCTAGACTCATTGCTTCATGACTTATTCCTTCCATAAGGCACCCATCACCAGCCAAGACATAGGTTTTGTGATTTATTAAATTACTTCCTAATTTTTTCTTTAAAATTTCTTCTGCAATTGCAAAACCCACAGAATTTGCAATTCCTTGACCTAAAGGACCAGTTGTTGTTTCAATTCCTGAGTTTGGGTGATACTCTGGGTGTCCAGCACAAATTGAATTTAGTTGTCTAAATTTCTTGATGTCATTAAGTGATACACTTTTATACCCAGTTAAGTACAAAAGCGAGTAAAGCAACATTGATCCATGTCCAGCTGATAAAATAAATCTATCTCTATTAAGCCAGTTTGGATTTTTTGGATTAAATTTTAGAAAATACTTAAATAAAATTGTTGCAACGTCAGCCATACCCATTGGCATACCTGGGTGACCAGAATTAGCATTTTGAACCGCATCCATTGATAAAAAACGAATAGCATTTGATAAATTTTTTTCTATATTTTTCAAAAAGTATCCTATCTAGACTTAGGTGATTCAATTTATTAATATAGATATATATATGAAAAACATTGACGAAAAAGAAAAAAAATTAAAGGATACTTTAAAAAAATTGGGAGAGATAAACGTTCAACATAATGAAGAATTAGATAAGGTTGCAATTTTAAAAGATCAAAAAAATCAATTAGAAATTGAAAAAAAACAGATAAACACGTCTCTCCAAAGCTTAGAAGAAGAAAACTTAAAACTTAGAAGTCAAATAAATGAATTAAAAAAGGAATACGAAACTTCAAAAAGAAAAGAAAATCAATTTAATGAAAAAATTGATGAATTAAATCAAGAAACAGATAATTTATTGGAAGAAATAGATAAATGGCAAATGTAAATATAAAATTTAATGGTAAAGAATATTTATTATCTTGTGAAGATGGTCAAGAGGAACATTTGGAACAATTATCCCTGAGTTTAAATAAAAAATTTAATGATTTAAAATTTGATCTTGGAAATATTGGAGAGAATAAATTACTTCTAATATCTTCTATAAAAGTCATGGATGAGTATTTTGAAACCAAAAAAAAAGTAGATGCACAAAAAAAAGAGCTTCAAGAATTAAAAGAAAAATTTAAAGAATTAAAATCTTTAGTTTATCAGTATAAAGATAACAAAGAAAATGAAATTAAAAATTTAAGCTCACTACAAGAAGAACTTGAGAATGATATTGAAAACTACAAAATAAGCTATGAAAATTTAATAGACAAAGTAACTTTAGAAATAGAAGACTTTGTCAAAAAAAACAGCACAAATACTTCTGTTTCTTAAAATATCAGTGACAAAATTTAAATTAAGAAAAAAAATTATTAACCTAAGAAAAAAAAAATATTTTGAAGTAAAAATAGGCAATAATATTATAGAAAATTTATCTAACAAAATTAATTTATCAAATAATAAAATTATTGGTGGTTATTTTCCAATAAATTTTGAATTTGATTGTTTGCAAATACTAAAAAAATTTTATTCTAACGGTTATAATATTTCGTTGCCAATTATAAAAAGAAGTCATCAAATGGATTTTTATAAATGGAGTCCAAATGATCCTTTAACAATAAGTTCATTTGGAATTCCTCAGCCACTAGAATTAAAAAAAATATATCCAGACATAATATTTGTACCGATAGTTGCCTTTGATAAATACAGGAACAGAATTGGCTATGGTGGTGGATTTTATGATAGGTATTTAGAAAAAATTTCTCAAATTAAAAAATGTATAACAATTGGACTGGCTTTTTCACATCAAAAAGTTAATAAAATTTATATTGAAAAATTTGATAGAAAATTAGATTTAATTTTGACAGAAAAATTAATACAAAAATGAAGATTTTATTTTTAGGCGATATAGTTGGAGACGCAGGCTTTAAATCAGTAAAAAAAAACTTGCCAAATATAGTCTTAAAAAAAGGTATAGATTTTGTTTGTGTTAACGGTGAAAATGCAGCCAGTGAAGGTGTGGGTCTAACCGAAAATATTGCTAATGAACTTTTTAATGTAGGTGTGGATGTAATTACAACTGGCAATCATGTATGGGACCAAAAAGAAATTTATGAATATATAAAAACTGAAAAAAAATTATTAAGACCAATAAATATGAGTGGAAATTTACCAGGTAAAGGTTTTTCCATATTTAATTCAAAAAAAAATCTGAAAGTTGGTGTGCTTAATCTTATGGGTAACGTTTTTATGAAAAAAAGTGATGATGTTTTTAAAATTGCTACAGAATTTATTGCACAAAAAAAAATTTCAAAAGATTATGATTTTTTAATAGTGGATTTTCATGGAGAAATAACAAGTGAAAAAATGGCTATTGGCAATCTATTTGATGGATATGCAACTTTAGTTGTAGGTACCCACACACATGTCCCAACAAATGATGCAAGAGTTCTAAAAAATGGAACTAGCTATATTACCGATGCTGGAATGTGTGGTGACTATGACTCGGTCATTGGTATGAATTCACAAAATTCAATTAACAGATTCCTAAAAAAAGAATCTGTAAAACATTTTCCTGCAAATGGAGAGGCATCTCTGAGTGGGGTAGTTGTAGAATGCGATGTAAGAAATGGACTTGCAAAAAATATAGAAAGCTTCATTTTTGGTGGAAGTTTAAAAAACATAAATTAATTATGGCTGGACATTCACATTGGGCAGGTATTAAACATAAAAAAGGCAAAGCTGACAAGCAGAGATCAAAAATTTTTTCTAAACTCTCAAGAGAAATCACTGTAGCCGCAAAACTAGGAGACAAGAACCCAGATATGAATTCGAGACTAAGATCAGCAATACAAGCAGCTAGATCAGCTAACATGCCAAAAGAAAATATTGAGAGAGCAATTGAAAAATCTTCTAACAATGATCATTCAAATTTTGAAAATATTAGGTATGAAGGTTTTGGACCAAGCAAATCTGCTGTAATAGTTGAAGCATTGACTGATAATAAAAATAGAACTGCTTCTAATATAAGAACAATATTTTCAAAAAATAATGGTTCTTTAGGAACGCAGGGCTCTGCATCACATAATTTTCAAAGATTGGGTGTAATTAAAATAGACAAAAATGAAATTGAACAAGATAAAATTTTTGAATTAGCAATCGAGTCGGGTGCAAATGATTGTATTTCTCGTGATGAATTTCATGAAGTGCATACGGATATAGACGAGATATATGAGGTAAAAAAAAAATTTGAAGAAGTTATTGTAAATTTTCTTTCTACCGAAATTGAGTGGTTACCTATAAATAAAGTATCACTTAAAGGCGAAGAAAATCAAAATATGGCAAAATTTTTAGAGACACTTGAGGATGAGGATGATGTGCAAAATGTTTATACAAATGTTACTTTTGAAGGTTAAATGATAATCGTTGGAATTGATCCAGGAATTGCAGGTGCCATTTGTTTTTTTTCTGATGGGAAAGTTATTGATGTCATAGACATGCCTACAATGGCAGAAGGAAAAAAAAATAAAAAACAAGTTAATGGTAGGCAAATTTATAATGAAATAATGCTAATAAAAAATAAATTTTCTAATGAAAAAATGAGTGTAATAGTCGAACAAGTTTCTGCTATGCCAGGACAAGGAGTAACAAGCATGTTTAATTTTGGACAATCATTTGGAGTTATTAAAGGCATATGTTCTGCAATGGAGCTCCCCATTTTTTATGTTAGACCAGCAAAATGGAAAAAATATTTTAATTTGATTAATTCAGAAAAAGATGCCAGCAGAACTAAAGTAATAGAGATGTTTCCTAAAATTTCTAATAAGTTATCAAGAAAAAAAAGATAATAATAAAGCAGATGCTATTTTAATTGCTCAGTATTTTGAAAATACTAGGGAAAACAACGATTACTAGAATATTAGAGTTTTTTGAAGTCAAATTAATGACATATTTTAATGGGAAACGATTGAATGGAAGCAGATATTGCAACACAAAGCTTAGGTTTAGCAAGTAATACAGATTTTTCTTTAATTAGTTTATTTTTGCGGGCAGATATAATTGTCAAGTCAGTAATCATAATATTAATTCTAAGTTCTGTTTACTCATGGGCAATAATATTTGAAAAAATAAGAATGTTTAGAAGAATTAATAAAAGTGCAGAGGAATTTGAAGAAAAATTCTGGAAATCAAAGTCTGCTGAAACATTTTATAATAGTCTACCTTCAAACATTGAAGATCCTATGGCAAAATTATTTAAAAGTTCTATGCAAACAGTTATGAAAACTAGATCAAAATCAAATTTATCTGAGAGACTATCTAGTGTTTTAGAAGTAAATATTGAAAAACAAATGGTGGCAGTTGAAAAGTATAATAGTTTTTTAGCGACCGTTGGATCGACGGCTCCATTTATAGGATTGTTTGGAACTGTTTGGGGAATTATGAATTCATTTCAATCGATCGCAATTTCAAGAAATACCAGTCTTGCAATAGTTGCCCCAGGTATCGCAGAAGCTTTATTTGCAACTGCACTTGGATTATTAGCTGCAATTCCTGCTGTAATTGCATATAATAAATTTAATTCAGACTCTAGAAAATACTCACAAAAATTAGAAAATTTTTCAAAAAGATTCTTATCAATTATTTAAATGGGATTTAAGCTCAAAAGTTCAAAAAACGATCCAATGAGTGAAATTAATGTTACACCATTTGTTGATGTAATGTTAGTTTTACTAATTATATTCATGGTCACTGCACCATTACTTACTGTTGGAGTCCAAGTAGATTTGCCAGAAACTTCTGCTGATACACTTCCTGAGGAAAATGAACCTTTGACTTTAACAATTAATTCTAAAGGTGAAATTTTTATTCAGGAAACAAAAGTTGAATTTAATAATTTAATTGTAAAAATATTGGCGGTGTCAAATAATAGAACTGATACAAGAATATATGTTAGGGGAGACAAAGCTATTAACTATGGAAGGGTTCTTGAAATTATGGGAATGCTTTCAGGATCAGGCTTTACAAAAGTCGCTTTGATATCTGAACCGAATAAAGAGAGATAAAGATTATGTATCGAGGTCTTATCATCTCATCCGGATTTCATGTTGCAATTGTTATGGTAAGTATTTTGGCTCTACCGTTTGTTGCAAAAAAACCTCTAGATATTCCACCTCTTATTTCTGTGGAATTAATTCAAATAGCTGAAAAGACAAATATTCCTTACGCACCAAAAGCCTCAAAAATAATTGAAAAAGTAAAAAAAGAAAATAAAAAATTGTTGTCTGAACAGGCACCACCCAAGAAAGTGAAAAAAGATATAAAAAAAGAAATACAGACAGACAAGAAAAAGAATGAAATATCAGAAGTTGCATCAAAAAAAACACCAACTAAAGAAATAAAAAAAGAAAAATTAAAAAAAGAAAAATTAAATGCGGTGCCTATGCCAGAAAAAGAGAAACAGAAAATTCAACCCAAGGAAGAAAAAAAGCAAAAACCGTCAAAAGAAATTAATGATGAGAACATAAAAAAAATAGTTGAAACCAAGAAACCCATCTTAGATGAAAAAAAAGTTAAACAAGTTTCAGAATTTGAAAAAAAAGAAAAGTTAAATTTGAATGAAATAGCAGCATTAATTGATAAAAAAAAAGAAAATTTAGCAGAATCAAAAAAAGAAGTTGATAAAATTTCACAATCAACTGACGAGACAATGGATTATTCAAAATTAACATTAAGTGAGGAAGACGCTTTAAAGGCTCAAATATTTACCTGCTGGAGTGTTCCTATAGGTTTACCTTTCAGTGAGGATTTATTAGTAAGAGTTAAACTTCAATTAAAACCAGATGGAAGAATTGAAAAAATTGAAATGTTAGATCATGTCAAAATGAATACACCTGGTAAAGAAAAATTTAGAACTCTTGCTGATAGTGTGAGAAGAGCAATTCAGCTTTGCAATCCATTAAAAGTTCCCACAAGTGGTTATGAAAGATGGAAAAATATGATTTTAAATTTTGATGCTCGTGATATGCTCGGAGGATAATGTTTAAAATATTTAATTTAACTTTTTTTATAATTTTACTATCAATAACTAAAGCTAATTCATTGATAGAGATTGATATAACTAGAGGTAACTTAGATCCTCTTCCAATTGCGGTTTCGCCATTATTCCAAGACGATAATTCAAAAAAAAATTCAAAAAATGAACTTAAAATCGAAAATGTTGGATCCGAGATATCATCAGTAGTAGAAAATAATCTGAAAATATCAGGTCTATTTAATCCTTTAAGTAAAGAAGCGTTTTTACAAAAGCCTGATATTGCTCATTTAAAACCAAGGTTTGAAGACTGGGCACTTATAAAAGCTCAAGCTTTAATAACCGGAAAAGTAACTATTGAAAATAAGAAACTAAAAGTTGAATTTAGATTATGGGATATTTTAGCTGGCAGAGAAATGATGGCTTTGGCTTTTACAACGGTCCCAAGTAATTGGAGAAGAGTTGGACATATCATTTCTGATAAAGTTTACGAGAGATTAACTGGAGAAAAAGGTTACTTTGATACTAGAATTATTTATGTATCCGAAGAAGGGGCAAAGACTGCAAGGGTAAAGAAATTAGCTATCATGGATCAAGATGGTTTTAATACAAAATATTTAACATTAGGTAATGAGTTGGTTTTGACTCCAAGATTTAACCCAACAAGTCAGATGGTAACTTACTTATCTTATTTCAAAAATCTCCCGAGAGTATATTTATTAGATATTGAAACTGGAACACAGGAAGTTGTTGGTGATTTTCCAGGAATGACATTCGCCCCAAGATTTTCACCAGATGGAAAAAAAATTATTATGAGTTTTGCAAAAGATGGAAACTCAGATATTTATACAATGGATTTAGAAAATAGAATTGTTGAAAGAATAACTAATCATCCATCAATTGATACTTCGCCATCATATTCCCCAGATAATAAATTTATTACATTTAATTCTGATAGAAGTGGGTTTCAACAAATCTACGTTATGAAATCTGATGGTTCAAATGTAAAAAGAATCTCTTTTGGTAAAGGTTTGTATGGTACGCCAGTATGGTCTCCTAGAGGTGATTTAATTGCGTTTACAAAATTACATAAAGGAAAATTTTATATCGGTGTTATGCGAACTGATGGTTCTGGAGAAAGATTATTGACTGAAAATTACTATCAAGAAGCACCTTCTTGGTCTCCAAATGGAAGAGTGTTAATTTTTTATAGAGAAACTAAATCAAATGACAAAGGAGAGGGTTTCAGTGCTAAGTTATGGTCTATAGATCTTACAGGATATAATGAAAGGCAAGTTCAAACAGAGACAGACGCCTCTGACCCATCTTGGTCGTCTTTATTGAGCAATTAGGGCTATTTTATTAATTTTTTAATATAAATTAAGTTGATTTTTATGCTTGAAACATCTAATTAGTTGTGAAAAAGTTCTAATAAATTATTAAGGAGCATTAATGAATTTTAGCAAATCATTTAGAAATACTTTTCTAGTTATTTTATTAAGTTTAATCGTATCAGCTTGTGCAACAAAAAAAACCACTACGAAAGTAGAAGGTCAGATGCAGGGTGATGTTTATACAGGCACTGATACTGTTAAATATTTAGCTGACGGTGTTCCAGACAGAGTATTTTTTGCAACTAACGAATCTATTTTAACAACTAAATCGAGAGATACTTTAAGAAAACAGGCAAATTGGTTAAGAGAAAATTCAAACATCAATGTTGTTGTTGAAGGTCACGCTGATGAAAGAGGCACAAGAGAATATAACTTAGCATTAGGAGAACGAAGAGCAAATGCTGCTAAAGATTATTTAATTACTTATGGAATATCTGCTGACAGAATATCGGTTATAAGTTATGGAAAAGAAAGACCAGTAGATTCAGGTTCTAATCCACTTTCATGGTCAAAGAATAGAAGATCTGTAACAGTAAAAGCTAATTAAAGCTGTTTAAAATATTTTAAAGACCCTAAAATTATTATAAATGATTTAAGGGTCTTTTTTTTGCCATCATTATAATTAAAAAATAATCAAATGCTCAAAAAGTGTACTAAAATTTTTATCTATATAATTTCTATTTCTTTAGTTACTTTTAATGCAGCATCCGAAGATTTGAATCTGAGAGAAATTTTGGAAATAATTCAAAAAGATCTTAGAACTTTAGAGAGAGCTGTCTATTCAGAGTCATTTAAAAAAAAAACTAGCGGACAAACTTCTTTAACAGATAAAGAAACCGAAGATGTATTGACAAGGCACTTATTAAAATTGTCTGAAATAGAAAAACAATTTCAGAATTTAACTAATAAGTTTGAAGAAATTAATTTTAAAATTGATAAATTATCATCAAGATTGTCAAAAACACAAGCTGACAATCAATTAAGATTTCAAGAGTTAGAAAATAATTCAAGTCTTGTACAAACGAAAAAAAATAGTGAAAAGACATTTCCCGCAAATGAAAATGATATAAATAAGGAGACAGATTTAGCCAGCAAAAAAATTATGCCTGGCGCATCTCAACCACAAGATTTAGGAACAATATCTTATAAAGATATGACAGACACTAGTGAGACACAAGCAATACAATCTGTTGAAACAACAAAAACAATCTTGACAGAAAATTTTATTAACGAAGAAAAAATTTTACCTGAAGCATCTCCTTTAGAACAGTATGAATTTGCTACTAGCTTTTTAAAGGTTGGAGATTATAATATGGCAGAAAGAGCATTCAGAGAATTTGTAGACACAAATCCAGATAATGACCTTTCTGGAAATGCACAGTATTGGTATGCAGAAACTTTTAGAATAAGACAGCTATATACTGATGCAGCATCTGCTTATTTAGAAGGTTACCAAAAATATCCCGAGAGTGAAAAAGCACCCATTAACCTTTTGAAGCTTGGTGTATCTTTAGTTCAAATAGGGGAGAAAGATCAGGGTTGCTTAATGATTGCTGGTGTTAAAAAACAGTATCCAAATGCCACTCAATCAGTTCTTCAAAAAGCTAAATATGAAGAGAAAAAGTTTGAGTGTAAAAAAGAGAACTCTTAATTTTTATTTAACAAAATTAAAGGATCCCCAATTAAAGAAATTATATGAAGTTTTTTCAAAAAATCTTGCTTCTTTAGAACTTAGCAATAAGAAAATTATGATAGGGGTATCGGGTGGTTCTGATAGTTTATCTGTATTATTTTTTTCTCAGTGCTATGCGTTAGAACACAAAGTTAAATTGTATCCTGTAATAATAGATCATAAATTAAGAAATGAATCTACAGATGAAGCTAAAAATTTAAAGCAAAAACTTAAAAAAAACTTTAAAATTAATTGTAAAATTTTATCAAAAAATATTATTAAAATTGATAAAAACATTCAATCTTACGCAAGAAATCTAAGATATGACTTATTCCTTAATGAGTGCAACAAAAATGATATAAACCATCTTTTGCTGGGTCATCATAAAGATGATTTGATTGAAAATTTTTTTATAAGATTTCTTAGGGGCTCGGGTTTGAAAGGACTTGTATCTTTTGACAAAAAAGTAAGTAACTATAATGGTATAAAAATTATTAGACCATTTTTATCTATTTCAAAAAAAGAACTAAATAATATCAACAAAAAAACGTTTGGCTTCTTTGTAAATGATCCAACAAATAATAATGATAAATTTTTAAGGAGTAGAGTAAGAAAACTTATAAAAAATTTAAATAAAGAGGGTTTAAACTTCAACAAATTCTATTTAACTTTAAAAAACTTATCAAAAAGCGATGAAGTTATTGAATTTTTTGTTAAGAAAAATGTTTTTGAAAACTCAAAATACTTTCAGAAAGAAAAAAAGACAATTTTAAAAAAATCTTTTTTTAATAATCCAGAAGAAATTGTTTTAAGAAGCTTCTCACAAGTAATTCAACATATTGGTAAGCAAAGACACTATCCCAGGGGCAAAAAGGTTGTTAGGCATATAGATTCTTTAAAGTCTTCAAAAAAAAATGCAAAATTGACACTTTCTGGATGTATTATTGAAAAAATTAACGATTCAGTGATTATTTACCCAGAAAAACGATAATTTTTTTGTTAAATGATCAAAATGACACTTGTTAATTTATTAATAATTCTTAATTTATTGCTTTATGAATTTTAAAAACTTAGCAATGTGGGGAATAATAGTTATTCTAACGATTGGTCTCTACAACATGTTTAAGAACCCTCAAGGTTCAATATCTCAAAAAAATAAAATAATTTTCTCAGAATTTTTAACTGAAGTAGACAATGGTCGGGTAGTCAAAGTCGAAATACAGGGAAAAAATATAAAGGGCGTATTGTCAAATGGAAATCAATTTACTACTTATGCGCCCGAGGACCCAAATTTAATTCAAAAGCTAAGTGATAAAGGTGTTAGCATATCAGCTAGTCCGTTAGAGGAAAAAATGCCTTCTTTACTTGGAATACTTCTTTCATGGTTCCCAATGCTTTTACTAATTGCAGTTTGGATCTTTTTCATGAGACAAATGCAAGGTGGAAAGGGTGGAGCAATGGGCTTTGGGAGATCAAAAGCAAAAATGATGAATGAGGTTAAAGGCAAAGTTACCTTTAATGATGTTGCAGGTGTTGAAGAGGCAAAAGAAGAAGTAGAGGAAGTTGTAGAATTTTTAAAAGATCCTAGAAAGTTTAGCAGACTGGGTGGTAAAATTCCAAGAGGCTGTTTATTAGTAGGTCCTCCCGGGACCGGTAAAACATTGTTAGCTAGAGCAATCGCAGGAGAAGCAGGGGTGCCATTCTTTACAATATCTGGGTCAGATTTTGTTGAAATGTTTGTTGGTGTTGGTGCTTCTAGAGTAAGAGATATGTTTGAACAAGGAAAGAAACATTCGCCATGTATCATATTTATTGACGAGATTGATGCTGTAGGAAGAAGTAGAGGAGCAGGCCTTGGTGGAGGAAATGACGAAAGAGAGCAAACATTAAATCAGTTATTAGTTGAGATGGATGGTTTTGATACTAATGAAGGTGTAATTATTATAGCTGCAACTAACAGACCTGATGTATTAGATCCTGCTTTGTTGAGGCCCGGTCGATTTGATAGACAGGTAGTTGTTTCAAATCCAGATTTAATTGGAAGAGAAAAGATTCTAAAAGTGCACGCAAAAAAAATATCAATGGCACCTGATGTTAATTTAAGAACAGTAGCACGAGGAACACCAGGCTTTTCTGGAGCAGATTTAGCTAACCTTGTAAATGAAGCTGCATTACTTGCTGCAAGAAAGAATAAGAGAATAGTAACGTATCAAGAATTTGAGGAAGCAAAAGACAAAGTAATGATGGGATCTGAGAGAAGATCAATGGTAATGTCAGAAGAAGAAAAAAAATTAACTGCTTATCATGAAGCTGGACATGCAATTGTAACAATAAATGAAAAAGCCGCTTATCCCATACATAAAGCAACAATAATACCAAGGGGAAGAGCCCTAGGGATGGTTATGCAATTACCTGAAAGGGATGAAGTTTCTCAAACAAGAGAACAACTTCATGCACAAATGGCCATTGCAATGGGCGGAAGAGTTGCGGAAGAAATAATTTTTGGAGATGACAAAGTAACTACTGGAGCAGCAAGCGACATTGAACAGGCAACTAAAAGAGCAAGAGCGATGGTTATGAGAGCTGGGTTAAGTAAAGAAATGGGGCCAGTTGCTTATGGTGAAAACGAAGAAGAAGTATTTTTAGGAAGATCTGTTGCAAGACAGCAAAATATGTCAGAGGAAACTGCAAGAAAAGTTGATAGTGAAATTAGAAAATTTGTTGATATGGGTTACGAGAGAGCAAGAAAAGTATTAACTGAAAAAATTGATGATCTGCATAAATTAGCTAAAGCTTTATTAACCTATGAAACTTTAACAGGTGCGGAAATTGAGGATTTAATTAATAAAAATATTTATCCAAAAAATAAAGAAGATCTAAAAGTTGAAGATGATGATCAAAGCTCGGCACTTGGTTCAATGGGCCTAAAACCAAAGATAGTGCACTAAGCGTTAATGAATAAATATTACACTAGAGCGTGTAATTTTTATTACGGAACAATATCAAAAAAATACATTAAAAAAAAAAAATCTATTCCTCTTAACGGTTACAATCATATTTCTTTTGATAAATTAGAAATCATTGATAGAAAAAAAAACAAAATAATCGACATTAAGGATATTAGTAAACTTTCAACTACATTAAAAAAAAAAGTTAATAGAGATTTAAAAAATATAAAAAAAAAGAAAATTTTTAAACAAATAAATTTATCGGATATACCTATTTTGATGGGCATAGTTAATTTAACTCCAGATAGTTTCTCAGACGGTGGCAAATATAATAAAAAAAATTTAGCGTTAAAATATGTAAATGACTTATTATCAAATGGCGCAAAGATAATCGACGTTGGTGGAGAGTCTACAAGACCAGGTGCAAAAGATATTAATCCTAGAAAAGAATGGGATAGAATAAAGTTTATCTTAAAAATTTTAAAAAATAAAAAAAGTTTTGTTTCATTAGATACTAGAAAAAGTTTTGTGATGAAGAATGCCTCTAAAATAAAAGTAGATCTTATAAATGATGTGTCTGGACTAAGTTATGATCCTGAGACTATAAATTATTTAAAAAAAACAAAAAAACCTTTTGTCATTCATCACATGAAAGGAACACCAAAAAATATGCAATTAAAACCATCGTACAATAATGTATTGCTTGATATTTATGATTTCTTTGAAAACAAATTAAAATGCTTAAGAAACGAAGGTATTAAGCATAATAATATTATATTAGATCCAGGTATCGGATTTGGAAAAAATTTGAAACATAATATTACTCTTCTAAAGAATATTTCTATTTTTCATTCATTAGGCCTTCCTGTAATGTTGGGCTTGTCTAGAAAAAGATTTATTAAGGATATTTCAAAAGAAAATGATACTAAAGAAAGGATTGGTGGAACTGTATCTTCATGCATTCAAGCATACCTTCAAGGAGTTCAAATTCTTAGGGTTCATGACGTTAAAGAAATTAATCAAGCATTTAAAGTGTTTAAAGAATTACAAAATTAGTAATGATTAAAAAATATTTTGGTACCGATGGAATTAGAGGAAAAGTTAACGGCTCTAAAATAAATGGTGAGATGTTTTTTAAATTTGGCTTAGCAGCTGGAATATATTTTAAAAATCTAAAAAAAAGCAAACAAACAGCAATAATTGCAAAAGATACTAGATTATCGGGTTATACGCTCGAACCTGCACTAGTCTCCGGATTGGCATCAGCTGGAATGCATATTTATACTTTGGGACCACTACCAACAAATGGCTTAGCAATGCTAACAAAAAAAATGAGAGCAAATATGGGTATAATGATTACAGCTTCACATAATCCATATCATGATAATGGTTTAAAGCTATTCGGACCTGACGGACTCAAATTATCTGATAAAATCGAAAAAAAAATTGAAAAGTTAATTGACTCGAAAATTACAAAAAATCTATCTAAACCTATTGAACTGGGTAGGGTTAAAAGATTAGAGGATGCAAATGATAATTATATAAAAATATTAAAACAAAATTTCCCATCCTCATTTAGTTTAAAAGGTATTAAAATTGCTTTAGACTGTGCTAATGGCGCAGGTTATAAAGCTGGCCCAAAATTATTCAAATCTTTAGGAGCCAAAGTATTCAAAACTGGCACGTCTCCTAACGGAATAAATATTAATCTAAAATCTGGATCAACTTATCCAAGTAAAATTTGCAAAATGACAAAAAAAAACAAGGCCCATATAGGAATTGCATTAGATGGTGATGCAGACAGAATCATAGTCTGTGACGAGAAAGGTAGAATTATTGATGGTGACAAAATTCTAGCTATGTTGGCAGAGAGATGGAAAAGAAAAAAGATATTGAAAGGCGGAGTTATTGGGACACTAATGTCGAATTACGGTTTAGAGAATTTTTTTAAAAAAAATAAAATTAAGTTTTTAAGATCCGATGTAGGTGATCGTTATGTGAAAGAAAAAATGAAAAAAAATAAATTTAATTTAGGAGGAGAGCAATCAGGTCACATAATACTTGGAAAGTTTGCGACAACTGGTGATGGTTTATTAGTAGCTTTGGAAATTCTTTTTTCTTTAAGAAAAAGAAAAAAAGCAAGTGTGCTTTTCAATAAATTTAAACCCACCCCTCAAATGTTAGAGAATGTTGAAGTTAAGGATAAATCAATTATTAATACTCCAAAATGCAAAAAAGCAATTAATGAAGCAAATAAAATAATTAAAAACAGAGGTAGAATTTTAGTTAGAAAATCTGGCACTGAACCAAAAATAAGAATTATGAGCGAATCAGAGGATTCAAATTTAAATAAACTGTGTGTTAATATAATTAAAAAATCTATTCAGTAAATTGAAAATCAAATCTAAAATATTAATTATTGCAGGATCAGACTCCTCCGGAGGAGCAGGCATTCAAGCAGATATTAAATCAGTTACTTCTCTTGGTTGTTTTGCTATGACAGCAATTACCGCTGTTACTGCTCAGAATACTACGGGTGTTAAGTCTATAATACCAATGCCTATTAAGGAAATTTCCAATCAAATTGAATTTACGTCAAAAGATATTAAGCCAGACTCAGTAAAAATAGGAATGCTGCATTCTACTAAAGTTATAAACTCAGTTTTAAAATCAATAAAAAAATCAAATTTAAAAAAAATAATATTAGATCCTGTTATGGTAGCCAAAGGTGGAACCAAGCTTATAGATAATAAAGCTATTTTAGTTTTGAAAAAAAAACTAATGAAAAAAGTTGATTTAATAACACCAAATATTCCTGAAGCAGAAATACTAACTAAAATCAAAATTAATTCTGAACTGGACATGAAAAATGCTGCTAAAATATTATTAGATTTAGGTGCTAAGAATGTTTTAATTAAAGGTGGTCATTTAAGTTCTAAAACTTTGAAAGATATTTTTGTAAATAAAAAAGAGACTGCAATATTTACAAATAAAAAAATTAAAACAAAAAATACACATGGAACTGGATGTACATTATCAACTGCAATTGCAACTTATTATGGATGTGGAAAAACTCTAAAGAAATCTTGTGAGTTAGGTATTAGATATGTAAACAATGCTATTAGGACAAGACCGAACTTTGGAAGAGGAAATGGACCAATTAACCATTTAAATAGTTTTATAATAGAAAAGAAATTTAGATGAATAATGTAGTTGTAGTTGGATCGCAGTGGGGAGATGAAGGAAAAGGGAAAATAGTTGATTGGTTATCCAGTGAAGCAGATGTTGTTGTAAGATTCCAAGGGGGACATAATGCTGGTCATACCTTGGTCATAGATGGTGTTACTTATAAATTAAGATTATTGCCATCAGGAATTGTAAGAAAAAATAAAATTTCAATTATAGGAAATGGAGTTGTTGTAGATCCTTGGGCGCTTTTAGATGAAATTGAAGAAGCTAAATCTAAAGGTGTGGAAATTAATGAAAATAATCTCATATTATCAGAGACTGCTACATTAATTTTACCATTTCATAGAGAGATGGATGAAATAAGAGAAGACTCTGCAGGTAAATCAAAAATTGGAACTACTAGAAGAGGTATTGGCCCAGCATACGAAGATAAAGTAGGGAGAAGATCTATACGAGTAATGGATCTTGCTTCAAAACAAAATCTTGAAAATCGATTATCATTAGTACTTGAACACCATAATGCCATCCGAAAAGGATTAGGTAAACCAATATATGAAAAAGATAAACTTGTTAAGGATTTATTAAAAATTGCCCCAAATATTTTAAAATATTCAGCACCTGTTTGGAGAAAGATAGACGAATTTAAATCTGAAAATAAAAAAATATTATTTGAGGGAGCCCAAGGAATATTGCTTGATGTTGATCACGGAACATATCCATATGTAACTTCATCCAATACAGTAGCAGCTTCAGCTGCAACAGGATCAGGATGTGGTCCAAACTCAATAAACTATGTGTTAGGAATTACAAAAGCATATACAACAAGGGTAGGTGAAGGACCTTTCCCAACAGAATTAACAGATGATATTGGTAATCATTTAGGTGAAAAGGGACATGAGTTTGGCACTGTAACTAGCAGAAAAAGAAGATGCGGCTGGTTTGATGGAGTTCTAGTAAGACAAACAATAAAGATTTCGGGTATTGATGGAATTGCATTAACTAAATTAGATGTATTAGATGAACTTGAGGAAATAAATCTTTGCGTAGCTTACGAACTAAATGGCAAAGATATAGATTATTTTCCTGCTGCTGTCGAAGATCAATTAAATGTCAAACCAGTATATAAAACATTCAATGGCTGGAAATCTAAAACCCAAGGTGTTAAAAAATTTGATGATTTACCTAATAATGCCAAAATTTATGTAAAAGCTATTGAAGAGTTTATTGAGACAAAAATATCCAGTATTTCAACAAGCCCAGAGAGAAAAGATACTATTCTTTTAGTAGATCCATTTAACTATTAAAAAATAGTAGTATTAATTTGCAGGTAGAAGATTTTTTGATTTAGCAGAGTTAAGCATATGTTTTTGAAGTTTTTCAAATGCTTTATTTTCAATTTGTCTTATTCTTTCTCTACTTATTTTAAATTTTTTACTTAAATCTTCTAGAGTTATTGGATCATCTGTTAATCTTCTTGAATAAAGAATTTCTTTTTCTCTATCATTTAAAATTTTAATAGAATCTTGAAGAAGATCTTTTCGTTGCTCCATTTCTTCATTTTGAGCAAATTTAAGTTCTTGATCCATATCATTGTCTACAACCCAATCTTGCCATTCATCACCGTCTTCTCCAATTGGTGCATTTAATGACTGCTCTTTTCCTGAAAGCCTTCTATTCATAGATACAACTTCTTGTTCACTAACATCTAATCTGTTTGCTATATCTTTTACATGTTCATCACGTAAGTCACCTTCAGTTCTGGGTGCAATTTGATTTTTTAACTTCTTCAGGTTGAAAAAAAGCTTCTTCTGAGCTGTTGTGGTTCCAATTTTTACTAAGCTCCATGATCTTAGAATATATTCTTGAATAGAAGCTTTAATCCACCACATCGCATAAGTTGCAAGTCTAAAACCTTTTTCTGGTTCAAATTTTTTAACAGCTTGCATTAAACCTACGTTACCTTCTGAAATCATTTCATTAAGAGGCAAACCATAACCTTTGTACCCCATTGCTATTTTAGCAACTAGTCTAAGATGACTTGTAACGAGTTTTTCAGCTGATTTAACATTTCCTGTAGTTTGCCAGTTTTTAGCAAGCATATATTCTTCTTCAGCATCTAGCATAGGAAATTTTTTTATCTGAGCTAGATATGCAGCTAAACCACCTTCATTTGAAAGAGTAGGTAAATTGTATGTATTATTACTCATAGGAAGTATTTATGTAATAGAGAAATTTTTTTTTACAATCGTTTTATTTACTTAATTTTCTTAGTTTTTTTAAGATATCATTTAATTCGTTTGGGATATTTGATGAAAATTCTAATCTTTCCCCTGTCCTTGGATGGTCAAAACCTAGCTGTTTTGCGTGTAAAAATTGTCTCTCAAGATTGGAAATTTTATTATTAAGATCTTCATCAATGTTTTTAAATTTTTTAAATTTTTTTTTATATTTTTTATCTCCAAGAATATTGTTACCTTTGTATGACATATGAACTCTTATTTGATGAGTTCTCCCGGTTTCTAATTTACATTGTATAAAACTAAAAGTTGGAACATTATCATTCTCAAAAAGCTCTAATGTTTCATAATGTGTAATTGCCTTTTTACCTTTGCTTGATGATACTTCCATCATCTGTCTATTTTTCGAACTTCTGGTTATGAATGTTTCAATTGTTCCTTTTTGAGGCCTTAATTTTCCCCAAATTAAAGTTTGATAAACTCTAGTTATAGAATGTTCAGAGAATTGAAGTGATAATTTTTCATGAGTTGAGTTATTTTTTGCTATTACAATTAATCCAGAAGTATCTTTATCAATTCTATGAACTATACCAGGTCTCAGTTCATCTCCAATATCAGATAAATTTTTGCTATCATAATTCATTAACGCATTAACTATCGTATTATCATAATTACCAGCACCAGGATGCATTGAAATTCCAGATGGTTTGTCAATTACAATTAGATCTTCATCTTCGTGAATTATGTTTAATTTAAAATTATAAGGTTTTAAGCTTTGTTTCTTTGGTTCAACAATTTCAAGCTCAATTTTGTCATTTAGTTTAGTTTTAATTGAAGGGTCTTGTATAATTTTCTCGTTAATTTTTAATTTACTATCTAATATTAAATTTTTTACTCTAGTTCTGCTTAAATTCTTATCATGATTTGCTAATATTGTGTCTACTCTCTTATTATTATCATCCTCTTTAATAATAAAATTGATGATATTTTTCATAAATTATTATATTAAATTATTATGCGTTCGTAGCTCAACTGGATAGAGCGCCAGATTTCGGCTCTGGAGGTTCAGGGTTCGACTCCTTGCGGGCGCACCATTATTCGCCCATATTAATAAGCGTTCCTTTGTTTTTTGCGACATTGAAAGAATAATAGAATAATGCAATTGATAATACAAAGTAAACTCCATTCCACATGAAAGCATAATAGATATTTTGAATATCTACAGTTTGATTAATCAAAATATTTCTTGCTTCTTCAAATATATATACCAATGGTAGTAGATAAGCTATCTTCTGGAACATCTCTGGCAATATTTCAATTGGATAATAAATGCATCCAAATGGAGCTAATAAAAACATTGTAGACCATGCTATATTTTCAAAAGAGGGTCCATATCTTAATAGACCAGCAGATACCAGGATGCCAAGTGTTATTCCAAATAAATATAGGCTCAAAAATAAAAAGAATAAAAATATTCCTAAATCTAAAATTGAAATACCGAATAATGGAGAAGTTAAAAGCACTGCTGGTATTAAACCTATAAGAGCTCTAATTAAAGCTGTAGCAACAAGTGAAGTTAATATTTCACCAATTTTCATTGGCGCAATAAATAAATTTGTAAAGTTTCTACTCCAAATCTCTTCAAGAAATAGCATATTAAATCCAATGCTTGTTCTGAAAAGAAAATCATAAAGGATTGCGCACGTTAATATGACTCCTACCGCATTATTATAATATGTTGTGTGTGTAGCAAAAAAATTTGAGATAAATCCCCATAAAGTAATTTGAATAGTTGGCCAATAAACAAGATCTAAAACTCTTGGGAAAGATCTGGTAATTAAATAAAAATGTCTTAAAAAAAGACCATACATTCTAGTTAAGCTCATTTCTGCTCCTTGATAATTTTAAAAAAACTTCCTCTAGGTTTTTTCTGCCATGTTTATTGATTAATTCTTTAGGATTTCCTTCATCGATAATAATCCCATCCTTCATCATTAGAATTGATTTACAAAGCCTAGTGACTTCATTCATATTATGAGAAGCAAGAAGTATAGATATTTTTTTTTCTTTTTTATAATCTTCCAAAAAAGATCTAACAAAATCACCTACTTCAGGATCTAATGATGCAGTTGGCTCATCTAATAGCAATACTTTTGGTTCGTTGATTAATGCTTTTGCCAAACTTACTCTATTCTTTTGTCCAGATGATAATTCACCTGTAATGTTATTAAGCAAATCTTCTAATCTTAATTTTTCTGATAAAAATTCGATCCTCTCATTAATATTATTTATTTTGTATAATTTTCCATAAACAGTTAGATTTTGTTTAACTGTAAGTTTTTTTGGTAATTCAATATATGGAGATATGAAGTTAATCTGTTCCAAGATTTCAATTCTATTCCCTTCCAATTTTTGACCATTTATTAAAATTTCTCCACTAGTTGGTTTTAAAAGTCCCAATAACATGCCTATAGTTGTTGTTTTGCCAGATCCATTTGGACCTAATAGACCTAAAATTTCGTCTTCTTTTATGTTAAAACTTATACCTTTGACAGCTTCATTCTTTCCGTAATTTTTTTTTATATTTTTAACTTCCACTAAATTTTTCATTTTTTTGATGCTCTAAAAAGTCTATCGTTAATCACTAATCCAAAGTTTTGGTTTGGTATTCTTTCTACAGCTATTTTTTTGTAACCTAACTTCTTAATTTTTCTTAATGTTTTATATAAATTTTTAACACTCTCCATTAGGTTATTTGTCTTACTTAAGTAAAAATAATTCTTATTATTTTCTTCTCTCTTCTTAATTAGGATGAAAGCCTCATCTTTTTTTATTTTAACTGCGTTTAATCTAATAGGTATACCTGGTGAATAATGAATTCTTCTTCTCCCTGGAGAACTTATGTTACTTTTAGCATACAATTTAGTTTTTAAATTTGTTTTTAGTTTTTTATTTAATATAGAAATATTTAAACCACCCAATCTTAAGATTTGAGGTTTTTTTACTAAACTTATAATCGTAGATTCAACACCAATTTTTGATCTTCCGCCTTCTAGAATAAATTTAATTTTTTCTCCAAATTCATCATATACATCATCTTTTGTTACAGGACTTATCCCTTCAGAGATATTTGCGCTAGGCGCTGCTAAAGGATATTTTAAAGATTTTAATAATTTTCTAGCGGTTCGGTGACTTGGAAATCTTATACCTAACGTTTTTTTGTTATTAGTAACGTTTTTTGAAATTTTGCTTTCATTTTTTAGTTTTAATATAAATGTAATTGGACCAGGGCATAATGAATTATAAAGTTTGTAAAACAAAGTATTAGTCTTACAATCTTTCTCCAAATCTTTAATATTATAGTAATGAACAATTAAGGGGTTATCGGCAGGTCTTCCTTTTAATTTAAATATTCTTTTGGTAGCTTTATCAGAATAGGCATTAGCAGCTAATCCATAGACAGTTTCCGTAGGTATTCCAATACATTCGTGATTATTTAAATATTTTACTGCTTTTTTAATATTTGAATAATTAATTTTCATATAATATTACAAATTATTATATGAATGAAAAAATTTTGCCAGATGATATTGAGTCAAAATCTTTGAGTGAACTCACAGATATAGCAGATCGTTTAATACAAGAATTAGAAAGTAAAAAAAATTTGGAGGAATCTATTGATGATTATCAATATTTAATAAAGTTAAATAATTTAATAGAGAAAAAATTTCAAAAGGATTCAAAAAATATATCTGAAAGTACCAAGCTAAAAATTGAAGAATTAACCAAAAAAAAAAATGAAAAAAAAATTAGTTAAAACTGTTAATGAAGTAAATAAATTTTTAAAAAATTACTTAGCAAAACAAAAAAAAACAGATCTAATTATACCTATTAAGTATGGTTTATTTCCTGGAGGAAAAAAAATAAGATCTAAGCTTATTTTTGATGTTGGAAAAATTTTTAATGTCGAAAAAAAATATCTTTTATATTTAAGTTCAGCTGTTGAATGTATACACGCTTATTCACTAATACATGACGATTTACCGTGTATGGATGATGATGATATTAGAAGAGGTAAACTAACTACACATAAAAAATTTGGAGAATCAACAGCTGTTTTAGCTGGAAACTCCCTTTTGACATTAGCTTTTGAAATTTTATCTGATCCAAAGTTCAATATAAATAACAATAAAAAAATATCCCTAATAAATCTAATATCTCAATCATCAGGTCACCAAGGAATAGCTGGAGGTCAATTTTTGGATTTAAATTATGAAAGAAAAAAAGTTTCTAAACAAAAAGTTATAGATATGGAGATTAAAAAGACTGGAAAATTATTTTCATTCAGCTGTTTGTCTCCAATTATTTTGATAAATAAAAAAGATCAAATAAAAAAATTCTCAATTATTGGTGAAAAAATTGGTTTACTTTTTCAAATTGCAGATGATTTAATTGATTATAGCAGTACATCAAAAACTGCAGGAAAAAAAACAAATAAAGATTCAAAAAGGGGAAAAGCAACATTAATAAGTTTACTAGGATATAAAAATGCTATTAAATATGCGTCAAAACTAAAAAAAGAAATATTTAATAGTTTAGTTAGCTATGGAAATAATGCTAGTGATTTAAAAGAGACAATTGAATTTATATTAAGTAGAAATAAATAAATGCAGAATTATAAATATTTAAATAATATTAATTTTCCTTCAGATATAAAAAAACTCAATAATGAAGAATTAAAAGTTCTATCAGAAGAAGTAAGAAGCGAAATGATTGATGCTGTTTCAAAAACAGGTGGTCATCTAGGTGCGGGCTTAGGTGTTGTTGAATTAACAGTAGCACTTCATCATGTTTTTGACACACCTAAGGACAAATTGATATGGGATGTTGGTCATCAATCATACCCTCATAAAATTTTAACAGGAAGAAAAGATAAAATACGAACTTTACGACAAGGAAGCGGATTATCTGGTTTTACAAAGCGATCAGAAAGTGAATTTGACCCTTTTGGTGCAGCTCATAGTTCCACTTCTATTTCTGCTGGATTTGGTATTGCAACAGCAAATAAATTATCAAATAAATCAGATCAGGTTATAGCAGTTATTGGTGACGGTGCCATGAGCGCAGGAATGGCATATGAAGCTATGAATAATGCTGGAGACTCAAAAACAAAAATGATCGTAATTTTGAATGACAATGATATGTCAATTGCAAAACCAGTTGGTGCAATGAAATCTTATCTTGCTAAAATTTTTTCAGGTAAGATTTATTTTAGTTTCAGAGAAACAGTTAAAATGATTATTTCATCATTTTCAAAAAGATTTAGCAAAAAGGCTGGAAAGGCTGAAGATTTTTTGAGATCGGCTGTCACAGGTGGTACATTATTTAATTCATTAGGTTTTTATTATGTTGGTCCAATTGATGGTCATGATTTAGATGTACTATTGCCAATTTTAAAAAATGCGAAAGAAAGCAATCATAATGGTCCAATACTAATTCATATAAAAACTCAAAAAGGGAAAGGATATAGTTTTGCTGAAAAATCTGATGATAAGTATCATGGAGTTACAAAATTTGATGTTCAAACTGGAGTTCAACAAAAATCAACAACCAAGACTCCTGCTTTTACAAAGGTATTTGCAAATACATTAATAGAGCATGCAAAGAAAGATAGTAAAATTGTAGGTATAACTGCTGCTATGCCATCTGGGACAGGAATGGACGCCTTTAGTAAAGTTTTCCCGGACAGAACTTTTGATGTTGGAATTGCTGAACAACATGCTGTTACTTTTGCTGCAGGCTTAGCAACAGAGGGTTATAAGCCTTATGCAGCAATTTATTCAACATTTTTACAAAGAGCTTATGATCAGGTAGTTCATGACGTTGCAATTCAAAGTTTACCAGTAAGATTTGCAATTGATAGAGCTGGTTTAGTTGGCGCCGATGGAGCCACTCATGCAGGTGCTTTTGATATTACATATTTATCAACTTTACCTAATTTTATTGTTATGGCAGCAAGTGATGAAGCAGAATTGGTAAGAATGGTCAATACGTCTGTAGATATTAATAATCAACCATGTGCATTTAGATATCCAAGAGGAAATGGTGCAGGTTTAGAATTACCTGATATCAACGAAAAAATAGATATTGGAAAAGGTAGAGTTATAAGAGAAGGTAAGAAAGTTGCCTTAGTAAGTTTTGGTAACAGATTAAAAGAATGTTTATTGGCTGAAAAAGGTTTAAAAAAAATGGGAATTAATCCAACAATTATAGATGCTAGATTTGCAAAACCTCTGGATGAAAATCTTATGTGGCAAGTTGCAACAAATCATGAAGTGCTAATTACGTTGGAAGAAGGCTCTATAGGAGGTTTTGGAGCTCATGTAAATCATTTCTTAAATGAAAAGAATTTATTAGATAATAATATAAAATTTAGATCAATGATTTTGCCTGATAAATTTTTAGACCAAGACAAACCAGAAGAAATGTATAAAGAAGCTGGTCTAGATGCTAAATCGATTGAAGCGAAGGTCTTAGAAACTCTAAATTCTAAAGTTTTAATTAAAAAAACTAATTAATTGCCACATTGAGCTTTATTCATTAAGTAGTGATCAAGAATTACACAATGCATCATTGCTTCGCCAATAGGTACTGCTCTAATACCTACACATGGATCATGTCTTCCTGTGACTGAAATTGAGGTATTTTTTCCAAATTTATTAATTGTTTTTCTTTGAGAAAGAATTGATGAAGTTGGTTTTACTGCAAAAGAAACTATTATTTCTTGACCACTAGAAATACCTCCAAGAATTCCTCCAGCATTATTCGATTTAAATTTTGTTTTCTTTCCTGTTTGGGACATTTCATCAGAATTTTGTTCACCAGAAAGTTGAGCAGAGTTCATTCCTGAACCTATATTTACCCCTTTTACTGCGTTAATACTCATCATTGCTGATGCTAAATCCATATCTAATTTTGAATAAATTGGAGCTCCTAATCCGATAGGAACACCTTTTGCTCTTACTTCAATAATAGCCCCACATGATGAGCCAGCTTTTCTTATCCCAAGTAAATATTTTTCCCATAATTTTAAAACTGTTTTATCAGGACAAAACAAAGGGTTTTTTGTGATGAAACTGTCATTCCATTTTTTTATGTCACATCCTAATATTCCTAATTGTGTTACGGCTCCAATTACACTGTACTTTTTCCCAATAATATTTTGCAAAACTTGTTTTGCTATTGCCCCTGCTGCCACTCTTGAAGCAGTCTCTCTCGCTGATTGTCTGCCTCCACCTCTATAATCTCTAATTCCATACTTTTTAAAATATGTATAATCAGCATGACCAGGTCTAAATTTATCTTTAATATTTTTATAATCCCTAGAACGCATATCTTTATTGAAGATAATCATTGAGATAGGTGTACCAGTTGTTTTACCCTCAAATGTTCCTGATAAAATTTCTACTTTATCATCCTCTTTTCTTTGGGTTGTGAATTTTGACTGACCAGGCTTTCTTTTATTTAATTCTAACTGAATGTCTCTGATATTAAGCTTAATATTCGGAGGACAACCATCAACAACACATCCTATTGCTGGACCGTGAGACTCACCCCAAGTAGTAAATCGAAAAAATTTTCCAAATGTATTAAAAGACATTATATTATTATATAAATTATTTTGGTTAAATTATGAACGAAAAAAACTCTTTAGGGTTAGATAAATGCTTTCTAGATCTCGATAATCCAATACTATTATTCACTGAATGGTACAACGAGGCAAAGAAAACAGAAATAAATGATCCAAATGCATTAGCTCTAGGCACTATTAACGAAAAAGGTTATCCGAATGTAAGAATGGTATTGCTCAAAGATTATGGAGAGGATGGATTTGTTTTTTACACTAACTTTAATAGTAATAAGGGAAACTCTATAAAGCAGAATCCAAACATTTCGATGTGCTTTCATTGGAAAAGTTTACTCAGACAAATTCGAATAGTTGGTACTGCTGAAAAAGTTTCTGATGTAGAAGCTGATAATTATTATAAATCCAGAAGTTACGGAAGTAGAATTGGTGCATGGGCATCAAATCAGAGTTCAATTTTAAAAGATAGAGAAGAGCTAAACCAATCTATAAAAAAATTTAAAGATCTCTATAAAGATGAAAATAATGTTCCAAGACCTGATCATTGGTCAGGATGGAGGCTAAAACACCACGAAATTGAATTTTGGTTAGATGGTGAAAATAGAATTCACGAAAGATTAAAATATATTAAAGAAAATAATGATTGGAAAAAAATTCTCTTATCACCTTAAAATTTTCTATTAATACTAAATGAAGTTAAATTTTTGAGTATTTTTTTTTCTTCACAATCTTGAAATATACTTAATGAATTTGATGCTAAACTTATATAGTGCTCCGCTTTTTTGTAACACTCATTAATTATATTATATTTTTTTACCAATGTAAGTACATAGTCAAATTGTTCTTTAGATCTGATATTTTGTTCAAAAATTTTTTTTAAAACTAATTTTTCATCTGAAGATAATTTTTGATGTAATAGAATAATCGGGAGAGTAACCTTGCCCTCATAGAAATCTTTCCCTATCTCTTTACCAAACATTTTTAATTCTGAGTTATAGTCAAGTGTGTCATCTGCAATCTGAAAAGTTAATCCGAGGTTCTTTCCATAGAATTCTAGTGCATCTTTAAATTTATTGTCTTTATCAGTAATTATCGACCCAACTTTTGAAGATGCTGAAAATAAAGCTGCAGTTTTAGATGAAATTATATTCAAATATGTATCTTCTAACATTTCAGAGTCACCTTTATGTTGTAATTGCAAAACTTCTCCTTGAGCAATAGTTGATGATGTAGAAGATAAAAGTTTTAATACTTCAATACTTCCATCCTCAACCATCATTTCAAAACATCTACTTAATAAATAGTCCCCAACAAGAATTGATGACTGATTTCCCCAAATTTTATTTGTAGTTTTTTTGCCTCTTCTTAAATCTGCGCTGTCAATTACATCATCATGCATAAGAGTTGCTGCGTGTATAAGTTCAACACATGCAGCTAGGTTCACATCTCTACTACCTTTTGTATATCCACACAACTTAGCACACTCCAAAGTAAGCAATGCTCTTAATCTTTTACCTCCACTAGTCATGTGGTAAGCTGTCATTTCTTTAACAAGCTCAACTTTACTATCTAATTTATATGAAATTTTGTCTTCAACTAAACTTAGTTTTTCATCAACAGAATTTACTAAATCTGTATACGCATTAGTTATTTGCTTTTTTAATTGAACTACTGAACCCATAAATTCAAAATATTACATTAAGTTTATTAATATACTTATCAATTGACGCACCTAATTCTTCAACTATAAGTAGCTTTATAATTAAGTAAAATTTTTATAATCATTTGTATGTTTTCATTTTTTAAAAAAAAAAAAATTGTTAGTCATTTAAGACTTACCGGCGTCATAGGAAATGTTGGAAAGTTTAAACAAGGAATAGAATATTCTTCTCAAGAAGAAATGATAAAAAAAGCTTTTTCAGTAAAAAAAGCAGAGGCTGTTGCAATTTCAATTAATTCACCAGGTGGTTCACCCGTTCAATCACATCTAATATATAAATTTATTAGAGAACAGTCTAAGAAAAACAAAAAAAAAGTAATAGTTTTTGCTGAAGATGTTGCTGCATCTGGAGGCTATCTAATTGCATGCGCAGGTGATGAGATTTATGCTAATGCAAGTTCTATAATCGGTTCAATAGGAGTAATTTATTCTTCTTTTGGTTTTAAAGATTTAATTCAAAAAATAGGTGTTCAAAGAAGAGTTTATACAGCTGGAAAAAATAAAAGTACTCTAGACCCTTTTTTAGACGAGAAAGATGAGGACATTCAAAGATTAAAAAATATTCAACTGGAACTTCACCAAGAATTTATTAATGTTGTGGAGGAAAGTAGATCAACAAAATTAAACAAAACTGATGTTGAACTTTTTTCTGGAGAATTTTGGTCTGGCAAAACATCTTTAAAACTTGGTTTGATAGATGGAATAGGGAATGCAGAACAGATATTGAGAGAAAAATTTGGTGAAGATGTTGAAATTAAAAAATTTGAAAAGTCTAAAGGATGGCTTGCCAAAAAACTTTCGTCTTCTGAAGACCATGCAGATAAATTGATAAGTGTTTTAGAAGAAAGATCTATTTGGCAAAAATATGGTTTCTAAAAAAAAAACAAAAAATCCAAAATCATTTATTTCTTTTCAGGATACAATTTTAAATCTTCAAAAGTACTGGTCAAAAAAAGGTTGCGTTATTTTACAACCTTATGATTTAGAAGTTGGAGCAGGAACATTTCACCCAGCAACAACTCTAAGATCATTAGGTTCTAAACCATGGAAAACGGCTTACGTTCAACCATCAAGAAGACCAACAGATGGAAGGTATGGAGAGAATCCTAATCGTTTGCAACACTATTATCAATTTCAAGTTTTAATAAAACCTTCACCAAAAGATATTAAAAAAATGTATCTTAATAGCCTTTCATCAGTAGGTATTAAATACGAAGAGCACGATATCAGATTTGTAGAGGATGATTGGGAAAGTCCAACCTTAGGTGCTGCTGGTCTTGGATGGGAAGTATGGTGTGATGGTATGGAAGTTACTCAATTTACTTATTTTCAACAAATGGCAGGTATGGAATGCAATCCAATATCTGTTGAAATTACTTATGGTTTAGAGAGATTATGTATGTTTATACAAGGTAAAAAAAATGTTTTTGATTTAATTTGGAATGATGAGGGAGTTTTATACAAAGATGTTTTTCATCAAGCTGAAAAAGAATTTTCAGCCTATAATTTTGAATATGCAAACACAGATAAATTATTTAAAATTTTTGATATGCTCGAAGAAGAAGCAAAATCATTAATTGAAAAGAAAATTTCTCTTCCAGCATATGATCAATGTTTAAAATCAAGTCATGTGTTCAATATTTTAGATGCTAGAGGAGTTATAAGTGTTGCTCAAAGAGCAGAATATATTGCAAGGATCAGAGATCTGACAAGAAAAATTGGAAAAATCTGGGTAGAAATACAAAATTAAAATGTCTGAATTTTTCCTTGAATTATTTAGTGAAGAAATACCTTCCAGATTACAAATCAATGCTAGAAATGAATTAACACAAATTTTTAAAAAATTTTTTGATGATAATGAAATTATATTTAAAGGTAAAATTAATACTTATTCAACTCCAAATAGGCTCATTGTTCATATAAATAAGATATCTAAAGATGTAATAAAAAAAGCAGAGGAAATTAGAGGTCCTAATATAAATGCTCCAGAAAAGGCTTTGGAAGGATTTTTAAAATCCAATAAAATAAGTAAAGAAAAAGTTTTCAAAAAAAGTACTGAAAAAGGCATATTCTACTTCTACAACAAATCATCGCAAAAAATAAAAACATACGATTTATTAAAAGAAAGTATTGCAAGTTTACTTTTAAAAATTTCATGGAAAAAATCAATGAAATGGGGCAATCATGATTTATATTGGGGAAGACCGTTAAAATCAATATTAGCTTTATTTGATAAAAAAACAATTGAATTTAAATTAAACCATTTACATAGTTCAAATAAAACTTTTACAGATAAAGATCTAGAAGATGAAGTAAAAAGTTTTAATGATTTTAAATCTTATATAAAATTTTTTAAACAAAAAGGAGTAATAATTGATCAAGATAAAAGGAAAGAATTTATAATTAAAGAAATAAACAAGGCAACTAATCAAAAAAAAATTCATATAAACGTGAATGAAAAACTTATAGACGAAATAATAAATATTGTTGAAAAACCAAAAATTTTAGTATGCGAGTTTAATAAGAAATTTTTAGAAATTCCCCAAGAAATACTTATTATTACAATGCAGCATCACCAAAAATATTTTCCTACATTTGATAGCAAAAACAAAATAACAAATAATTTTATAGTTGTAGCAGATTGCAAGGACAAAAAGGGATTAGTTAAATTAGGAAATCAAAATGTTGTAGATGCAAGGTTGGCAGATGCAGAATTTTTTTGGAATAGAAATAAGTCTCAAAATTTAGTTAAACAGGTATCTAGATTGAAGCAAATTAATTATTTTAAAGGGTTGGGAAGTTATTTTGATAAAATTCAAAGAGTAAGAAAACTTAGCGGAATAATATCAGATGAACTTTTAATAAGTAAAGAAAAGATAGAAATTGCTTCCTCAATTTGCAAAGTAGATTTGATGTCGGATTTAGTTGGAGAATTTCCCGAATTACAAGGCGTGATGGGCGGATATTTCGCAAGAGAGCAAGGTTTTGACGATGAAATAAGTTTAGCTGTTTCAGAGCATTACTTACCAAGTGGCATTGATAGTAAAGTTCCAAAAAAACCATACAGCATCGCATTATCGTTAAGTGACAAAATAGACTCTTTAGTTGGATTTTTTGGAATTAATCTCAAACCAACTAGTTCAAAAGATCCTTATGCTTTAAGAAGAATGGCAATTAGTTTATTAAGGTTAATAATTGAAAATCAAAAAAAAATAAAATTAAGAGATCTAATAAATTATTCAATAAATTTATACAAAGAACAAAATTACTCTTTTGACTCAAAATTGATAAATGATGAATTGGGAGATTTTATTTTAGATAGATTAAAAAATTATTTAAAAGAAAAAAATATTAGGCCGGATATTATTGAATGCTCCACTAATTCTTATGGAATAGATGATTTACTAAAAATTTTTAATAAATCATTAAATTTGAATAAAAATATTAAAAAAGATTTCGGTCTTGATGTAATTGCAATTTATAAAAGATCTGCAAACATTTTAAATAGCGAAAGTAAATCAAAACTAGAAATTGTAGGTTCTGCTGATCCTGGTCTTTTTAAAAATGATTATGAAAAAAATCTTTATAAAAAAATACATGCTATAAGAAAGTATTTTTCAAGCATAGGTAGAGACGAGGATTATGATGAAAGTCTTAAAACACTCTCAAGCGCCAAAACAGAGGTCAATGAGTTTTTTGACAATGTAATAGTTAACGATCAAGAAGAGTTAATTAAAAAAAACAGACTAGAACTTTTAAAAATGTTGTGTAAAAGCTTTGATAATTATTTTAACTTTTCAAAAATAGAAGCATAAATGTCAAAATTAGTTTTTAATTTTAAATCTAAAGACACAATAAAAATAAAAAACCCAAAAAATATTTTAGGAGGCAAAGGTGCAAATTTATCAGAAATGGGAAGGATGGGTTTACCTGTCCCACCTGGATTTACGATTTCTACTGAAGTTTGTGATTTATTTTATAAAAATAAAAAGAAATTAAAGCCTAAAATTATAAATGAAATAAATAGAGAGTTAAAAAATATTGAAAAAGATTCTGGCAAAAAATTTGGAGATTTGAAAAATCCTTTGTTGTTATCTGTAAGATCTGGTGCGAGAGTATCCATGCCAGGAATGATGGATACTATTTTAAATCTTGGACTAAATGACAAAACTGTGATTGCTTTAGCAAATAAAACATCAAATATGAGATTTGCAAAAGATAGTTACAGAAGATTTATACAAATGTATGCAAATGTTGTTATGGGTGTTGAAAATTATAATTTTGAAGAATTAATTGAAAATTACAAACTTACAAAAGGTGTTTTGCTAGACACTGATTTGGATGAAGATGATTGGGATGGATTGATTAAAGACTTTAAAAATATTGTAAAAGAAAAAACAAAAAAAAATTTTCCTCAAAATATTAATGAACAATTACTAGGTGCAATTAGTGCAGTCTTTTTGTCATGGGAGAGTAACAGAGCAAAGGTTTACAGAAAATTAAATCATATACCTTCAGAGTGGGGAACTGCAGTAAATGTTCAGTCCATGGTTTTTGGTAATATGGGTGTTGATTGTGCGACAGGTGTTGTGTTTACACGTAATCCATCCAATGGAATCAATGAAATCTATGGCGAATATTTAATAAATGCTCAAGGAGAAGATGTTGTTGCAGGGACTAGGACGCCCCAACATATAACTAAGAAAGCTAGAAAAGACGCAAAAGAAAAACTTCTTTCAATGGAAGAGTCAATGCCTAGAGTTTACAAAAATCTAAAAAATATTCTTATAAAGCTGGAGAAACATTATAAAGATATGCAGGATGTGGAGTTCACAGTCGAAAATAATAAGTTGTGGATGTTGCAAACTAGATCAGGAAAAAGAACTGCAAAATCATCAGTCAAAATTGCTGTAGATATGGAAAGAGAAAAACTCATCACAAAAAAAGAGGCAGTGCTTAGAGTACAGCCAAATTCATTAGATACTTTGCTTCATCCAACTTTAGATGAAACAGCGAATTTAGAAGTAATAGCCAAAGGCCTTCCAGCTTCGCCGGGAGCAGCTAGTGGAAAAGTAGTATTTACATCTGATGAAGCTGAAAGATTAAATGGAATGATGCAAAATACAATCCTAGTAAGAGTAGAAACATCACCCGAAGATATAAATGGAATGCATGCAGCTAAAGGAATTCTTACTGCAAGAGGAGGAATGACTAGCCATGCTGCAGTAGTTGCAAGAGGAATGGGCAGGCCTTGTGTATCTGGCTCAAGCGAAATAGAAATAGATTACCAAAATAAAGTTTTTAAAACAAAAAATAATGAAATTAAAGAAGGTGATTTAATTACAATTGATGGATCAACTGGTAGAATTATAAAAGGAGAAGTTAAAACTGTTAAACCCGAAATTTCTGGAGATTTTTCTAAACTTATGAGTTGGGCTGATAAATTTAGAATACTAAAAATTAGAACTAACTCTGAAACACCTCTTGATAGTAAAACTGCTAGAGAATTTGGAGCTGAAGGAATAGGTCTTTGTAGAACAGAACATATGTTTTTTGATGAGGAGAGAATTTTATCTGTAAGAGAAATGATTTTATCAAAATCAAAAGAAGATAGGGCTAGGGCTTTAAACAAACTACTTCCTTTTCAAAAAAAGGATTTTATTGATATCTTTAAAATTATGAATGGTCTACCTGTTACAGTTAGATTATTAGATCCACCGCTTCATGAATTTTTACCGAAAAATCAAAAAGAAATTAGCGATGTAGCAAATGCTTTAAACATCAAAAGTTCAGAATTAGAGGGTAGAATAACAGAACTTCATGAACAAAATCCAATGCTCGGTCATAGAGGTTGTAGATTAGGTATATCATTTCCAGAGATATATGAGATGCAGTGCACAGCAATTTTTCATGCTTTAGTTGAATGTAAAAAATTCAAGATAAAATCTATTATTCCCGAGATCATGATACCTTTGGTATCTACTGAAGCAGAAATAAAAATAATGAAAGATTTAGTAATTAGAGTTGCAAAAGAAGTTGAAAAGAAAACAAAAACAAAATTAAATTTTTTAGTGGGTACAATGATTGAACTCCCAAGAGCAGCAATCAAAGCAGATGATATATCTAGACATGCAGAATTCTTTAGTTTTGGAACAAATGACTTAACACAAACAACTTTTGGCATTAGCAGAGATGATAGTGGTAAGTTTTTAAATGATTATATTGATAATAAAATTTTCGATATTGATCCATTTGTTTCTATAGATGACGGAGTTGGAGATTTGATAGAAATAGCAACAAAAAAAGGTAGAAAAACTAACAAAAAAATCAAACTCGGTATATGTGGCGAACATGGAGGTGATCCGAAAAGTATCGACTTTTGTGCACGTGCTGGTTTAGATTACGTATCCTGTTCACCTTATAGAGTACCTATTGCAAGACTGGCTGCTGCTCAAGCTCAATTAAAAAAATAAAATTAAATTTTAGATTTCCAATTTTAAGTCTAATGCATTAATGGAGTGAGTTAAGGATCCTATCGAAATTCTATCTACACCAGTAGAGGAAACATTTTTAACATTCTTTAAGTTAATCCCTCCTGATGCTTCAGTTTCATAAAATTTCCTAGACATTTTGACTGCTTTTTTTAAATTTTTTGAACTCATATTATCTAATAAAATCCTATCAAATTTCAGACCCAATATTCTCTTTAACTGAGATAAATTATCAACCTCAACTGTAATTTTTTTTCTTCCCTTCTTTTTAATGGCTCTTTGAATTAAATTTTCAAAATTTTTTTCAGAACTTATATGGTTATCTTTTATTAAGTATTCATCACTTAAGTTAAATCTGTGGTTTGTTCCACCACCTAATTTTACAGCATATTTTTGGATGACTCTTAAATTTGGGATCGTTTTTCTTGTGCAGCATATTTTAGTTTTTTTTCTAACTTTTTTTACAAACATATTTGTTTTCGTTGCTATTCCAGAAATATGGGAAACAAAGTTTAATGCTACTCTCTCACCGGTCAAAATATTTTTTAGGTTACCATCAATAGTCGCAACTACTTCCCCCTTTTTAATTTGAGATCCATCCTTTTTTTTATTTTTAAAATTTATTTTTTTATCTACTAATTTAAAGGTCTCTTTAGCAAAATCTATACCACCTAAAATTCCATTTTGGTTACATATCATTTTTACCTTTTTTTTAATATTTTTATCAATTAGTTCTGAAGTAATATCTCCTGATGGATATAAGTCCTCATTCAAAGCCAATTTACATGATGATTTTATAAAATTTTTACTTAATTGAATTTTAGACACAGATTTTATCTGCCTATTTCTGCCATTCTCTCTACAGATTTTCTTGCTTTTTCTATTGTCTCATTGTCCATTATTAATTCATTAGTTTCATTTTCTAAACAATCTAATATTTTTGGCAAAGTTATTCTTTTCATATGAGGACAAAGATTACATGGTCTAATAAATTCAACATTTGGATTATCAATTTGTACGTTATCGCTCATTGAGCATTCTGTAACCATCATGACTTTTTCTGGTTGATTATCTCTTACATATTTAATCATTCCACTCGTTGAACCTGCAAAATCAGATGCTTGTATTACATCTGGAGGACATTCTGGATGGGCAATTATTTTTATACCTGGATTAGCTTTTCTAATATCATTAATTTCTTCATCATTGAATTGTTCATGTACTTCACAGGTTCCTTTCCAAGAAATAATTTCAATATCTGTTTGAGATGCTACATATTTAGCTAAAAAATCATCAGGTAAAAATATTACTTTTTTTACACCTAATGATTCTACAATTTTTACTGCATTTGCAGATGTACAACAAACATCAGTTTCAGCTTTAACGTCAGCAGATGTATTTACATATGAAACAACTGGAACACCAGGATATTGTTTTTTAAGATTTCTAACATCATCGCCTGTTATAGATGACGACAGAGAACAGCCCGCCTTCATATCAGGTAATAAAACTTTTTTGTCCGGACTCATTAATTTTGCCGTTTCAGCCATAAAATGAACTCCACACATTATAATTATATCTGCTTTTGTTTTTGCTGCCTCTACTGCTAATGCTAAAGAATCTGCTGAAAAATCTGAAATGCCATGATAAATTTCTGGTGTTTGATAATTGTGAGCAAGAATTACTGCATTCTTTTCTTTTTTTAATTTGTTAATTTTATATATGTAGGGTGCATGTGTAGCCCATTCAATCTCTGGAATTTTTTTTGAGACTTTGTTATAAATTGAGTTGGTTGCTTTTTTTATTTCACTAGTAAATTCCATAAAAAAAACTTATCAACTTGAAATGGAATTGTCATTCATTTAATCTGCCGCATAACAAGCGGTCATGCTGAAACTGGTAGACAGGCACGGTTGAGGGCCGTGTGGACCTAGTCCATGAGAGTTCGAGTCTCTCTGACCGCACCAAAAAATCATTTACTAGGGTTTTTCTAGTAAAAATTACCTTTATATGTGTATGGTTATAGTTAATAACTTTTCCTAAATCGTATTCATTATATGCATTGGGGAGATTAAATGATTGGTGAAAACAACTCGGCCAGAGTACTTATTTTTGATAACATTAAATTGTAAATAATATAAATGAATAATTTAACTTTGATAATACCTGCAAAAAGGGAAGGGTCCTCTTTACCACTGGTATTAGAAGAAATCAAAAATTATGAGTGTCAAATATTAGTAGTCCTGGAGGCTAGTGATATTGAAACAATAAATTCTGCAAAAAATTATAATTGTAAAATAATTTATCAACAAGAAACAGGTTATGGAGACGCAATACTTGAAGGTCTAAAGAATGTAAAAACTGAATATACATGTATATTTAATGCCGATGGCTCTTTTGATCCAAAATATTTAGATGAAATGATAAAAATTTGTAAAAATTTAGATTTTGTTTTTGCGTCTAGATACAAAGAAAAGGGAGGAAGCGACGATGACACACTTCTTACGAAAATAGGCAACTTTACATTTACTAAAATTGGAAATATTTTTTTTTCAGTAAATATTTCAGATATTCTTTACACGTATATAATTGGAAAAACTGTTTCTTTTAAAAGTTTAAATTTGAAATCAAAAGATTTTTGTCTTTGTGTTGAAATACCAATTAAGGCAAAAAGAAAAGGAATGAGTTATACCGATACCCCAAGTTATGAGAGAAAAAGGAAAGCTGGTGAAAAAAAAGTAAATGAATTTAAAGATGGTTTCAAAATATTTTTATATATGATAAAAACATTTTTCAAATAAACAATTAATTCAACTCATTACAAATTTTCTCTAGTACAGTTTCATTAAATTTAGAATGATCAATCATTACATAATTTAGAGATGTGTCATCAGATACTGCAACTCCAGAACTAATATCAAAACAAATTTTGTTAAATTCTACTTTTCTAGAAAATGTCTGTTTCAAATTATAATTATGATCTTTGATCGCAAAAAAAATAAAACTGTTGAATAAAAAAATAATTAAAATTAAAGAAGTTAATTTTGTTCTCGTATTTTGACTAAATATTTCTATTGAGTATATAAAAAACATTAAATAAATGAAAATGTAATACAGATCATATGTTGGTCTATACCTAAAATTTAATATAAACGTGTTTATAATAAAAATTGTAAAAATAATTAGAATATAATTTTTTTTTCTTAAATTAATTAAGAATAATAAAACTATAAGAATAAGCTCAAACATATTTAATTTATAGTTTGAAAAAAAAGTTAGAATATTTTTGAAAATATAATTCAAATTAATAGGTCCATATATATGCTGATCCCCAGTATGTTGACCCTTGAACTCCATCATTAATTGAAAAGGGTTGGTTAATCTTAATAGATTATAAATATTAAAATTTAAAAATCCAATTTGATCCAAAAACAAAATTAAAATTATTAAAAAAACAAATCCATTCAGAAGTAATGAAAAATATAAAATATTTGTTTTAAAATTTTTTTTAAAATAAAAAAATACAAAAATTGAAATTAAACTAATGGAAAAAATAATTAAATCTAAATACTTATTTCTTATTGAGATTTCAGTGATTAAATACCGAAGAATTTCTAGATCATAAATATAATATTGAAAATAAATATAAAGAAATATAGCAGCCAATAATGATATAATTAAATAATAATTAATAATTTTATTTTTACTAAAATTTACTGCCTTCTTTGTTGAGACTTGTGGAATCAGAAAAATTAGGAATAAATACAAAAATATTATTTGCATCTTTGCTAGCATTGCAAAACAAAAGAAAATTCCAGAAACAAAAAATTTATAATATAGATTATTTGTATTTTTAAGAATTGTATAAATTGATAGAAATAAAAACAGTAAACTAATATTTTCAGATCTTAATAAAAAAATTGATATTATGAAACCAATGGAAAATACGAATATTATACAAAAAATAAAACGTTGAATATAATTTATTTTAAGACTTTTTAATATCTTGCTAAATAAAAATACTAAAAAGATGTTTAAAAAAAAATTTAATGATCGCGATATATAAAAGTATATTTGTAAAATTTCATTTGTATTTTTTGAATTTAAAATAAAATCTATATTATTTGAATAATCAAAAAAAAAATTAAAAATTTTAAAAATTAAACTATTTATCAAAAAAGTAGTGAAAGCAGGATGATCTAAATACTCTTGCTCTATTCCTGAAGTAAGTAATAAAGAATTGTATAATATTGTTAAATCTTGATCTAAAACTGATGACCAATGTTGGTTTAGAAGCTGATAATAAAAAAGTGTAGTAAGTAAAATAAATAATATTAAATATATATTTCTTATTTGTTTCTTGTTAATCATTATAATATTTATCACAAATTTTTTGTTGAAGTTCTAATTTTTTTTTTTCGTATGTTTTTTTGATTTTGTATTTGTTTTTGGCTTAATTGAACCTTCATTGAACTTTATTTTATGAAAATGAAAGTGGATAAGGGAAACCTTTTAATTAGGGGCGTTCTGTTGCCAGGTGCCCCGAACCCCGTAACTTAATTAATAAATTAATTAAGCTGCAAGTGCATAACTTTCGTTAGCATTTATAAATTAGCCCTTCACGGCGGAACAATACCGAACGAAAAAATAACTTTTAGTCATCCGTCGATCCTAATTCACCCCCATAAGTTGAAAATGGTGGAGGTGGTGGGTACTGCCCCCACGTCCGTAATGGTTATTACGAAATTCGTTTATCGTCATAGTTGGAAAACCAACATTAATAATATAAAACCAATCTCAATAGATTCAATAAATTATTCATGAAGTTAACTGAAGAACAAATAAAAGAGATAAAAGAACAGCAATCTCAACAAAATACAACAAAACGTGTTACAGCACCAGAGCTTGAAAAGATTCTCTATGATGCAATTCCAATCTTAGATCATGGTTTTATAAGAGTTGTTGATTATATGGGTGATGATACGTCTGTAGTTCAATCAGCAAGAGTTTCTTATGGAAAAGGCACAAAAAAAGTTTCAACAGATTCTGGACTAATAAAATACTTAATGAGGCATTGGCATAGCACACCTTTTGAAATGTGTGAGATTAAATATCATATAAAACTTCCAATATTTATAGCAAGACAGTGGATCAGGCACAGAACTGCGAATGTAAATGAGTATTCTGCAAGATATTCCATTTTAGATAAAGAATTTTATTTGCCAGAGCCTAAGAACTTAGCAGCACAATCAAAAACCAATAGACAAGGCAGAGGGGAAATTCTTGAAGGAGATCAAGCAAAAAAAGTTTTAGAACTTTTAAAAAATGACGCTGAGCAAACTTACAATAATTATGAAACTATGCTGAACGAAAGATATGATGGATCAACTATAGATGAAAATGAAGTAGGTTTAGCCAGAGAACTTGCGAGGATGAACTTAACTTTAAATACTTATACTCAATGGTATTGGAAAACAGATTTATTAAACTTAATGAATTTTTTAAGACTAAGAGCTGATCATCATGCTCAGTATGAGATTAGAGCTTATGCTGATGCTATGCTTGATACCGTTAAAAAATGGGTACCAATAACTTATGAAGCTTTTATGGATTATAGGGTTGGAGGAACAGAAGTTTCTGCAAAAGGAAAAATTATTATTCAAAAACTCATAAAAGGTGAAAATGTTTCTATCGATGACGTAGGTTTATCGAAAAGAGAATGGAACGAACTTATGGAAGCTTTTGATCTTAAAGATAAATTGATTTAATTTTTTCTGCAAACTTAAAATATATTTTTGATATCTCATGGTCTGGCTTACTTTCTACTATTGGTGAACCCAAATCTCCTTGCTTCCCAACTTCAGGATCAATTGGTATTTCTCCAATAAAATCCTTTTTAAATTCTTCAGCAGTCTTTTTTACGCCACCCTCACCGAATATTGCATATTTTTTTCCATCATCTCCAACGAAATGGCTCATATTATCTATAAGTCCTAATATTTTTACTTTTAGTTTATCAAACATCCTTATTCCACGTTTTACATCCTGTAAGGCTATTTCTTGTGGTGTAGATATAATAATTACTCCGTCCATGTTAATTTCTTGCGCAAAAGTCAATTGCGTATCTCCAGTTCCTGGTGGCATATCAATAATTAAAATATCTAAATTTTCCCACAAAACTTTTTGTGTAAAAGTTTTTATCGCAGAAATAACCATTGGTCCCCGCCAAATCATTGGTGTTTGCTCTTCTGTTAAAAATCCTATGGACATACATTGAATTCCATATTTTAAAATTGGCTTTAATTTTTGCCCATCACTTTCAGGCTTTTCATTTATTGAAAATAATTTTGGCAGCGATGGTCCATATATATCTGCGTCAAGCAATCCAATATTTAAGTCCATTTTTTTTAAAGCTAAAGCAAGATTCGAGGCAAATGTTGACTTTCCAACACCTCCTTTTGCACTTGATATTGCAATTGTAAACTTTGTTCCAATAATCGGGTTCCTTCTAAAGGTTTTTGGCTCAGTTTTTGCCTTTGTTGTGTCACTTAAACCTACTTTTTTATTGTCCATAATTTACCATTACCTTGTTTTTACTAATAAAGACACTATATAGAGTGTCGTATTATGAGTGATTTTAAAAATCAAAGCCCATGGGGAACACCTCCAGGTGGAGGCGGTAGTGGAAATGGTGGATTTAGAAAAGGTCCCACTCCCCCAAATATCGATGAAGTTATAAGTAAACTACAATCAATAATAAACAGATTTTTAGGTGGAGGCAAAGGTGGGGCTAAGCCAATAATAATTGGTCTTATAATTCTTTCAATTGTTTGGACTTTAAGCGGTCTTTATAGAGTTTTACCTGATGAACAAGGTGTTGTGTTAAGATTTGGGAAATTTGTTAAAACTACACAACCCGGATTAAATTATCATCTTCCTTTTCCAATAGAAAATGTACTAACCCCTAAAGTTACAAAAGTTAATCGAATGGATATTGGATTTAGGTCAGAAAGAGATAGTGGATTTTCCTCAGGCGGAGTTGCAGATGTTCCAGAAGAAAGTTTAATGTTAACAGGTGATGAAAACATAGTTAACATAGATTTTTCAGTATTTTGGGTAATTAAAGATGCTGGTAATTTTTTATTTAAAATTCAAGATCCAGAAGGAACAGTTAAAGCAGCTGCTGAAACAGCGATGAGAGAGGTTATTGCACGATCTGATATTCAACCAATTCTAACTGAAGGTAGATCTATTATAGAAGCTGACACTCAGGAAATAATACAAGAAATTTTAGATGAATACACAAGCGGAATTCAAATTACACAAGTTCAAACCCAAAAAGCCGATCCACCAGACCAAGTTATTGATGCATTCAGAGATGTCCAAGCTGCAAGAGCTGATATGGAAAGATCTAAAAACGAAGCAGAAGCATATGCGAATGATGTAATACCAAGAGCACGGGGAGAAGCAGCGAAAATTCTACAAGCAGCAGAAGCTTATAAAAAAGAAGTTGTTGCTAAGGCAGAAGGAGAAGCAAGTAGATTTTTATCAATTTATAATGAGTATGCAAAAGCTAAAAAAGTAACTCAAGAAAGAATGTATCTTGAGACAATGGAAGAAGTATTAGCTGATATTAATAAAATAATAATCGACAAAAATTCAGGTGAAGGTGTAGTGCCATATCTGCCATTACAAGAATTAAAGACAGGAACTAATTAAAATGAAAGCTGGAAAATTTTTAATACCAATAATAATACTAATCGCAGCAACAATTTACTTTTCAGTTTTTATAGTAAAAGAGGTTAATCAAGCCATAGTACTTCAATTTGGTGATCCTAAAAGAATTATATCAAAACCAGGAATTAATTTTAAAATTCCATTCATACAAAATGTTGTATTCTTAGATAAAAGAATTTTAAATCTTGATACACCACCAGAAGAGGTCATTGCATCAGATCAAAAAAGACTTATCGTTGATGCATTTGCAAGGTTTCAAATAATTGATCCATTAAAGTTTTATATTTCAGTAGGAAATGAGAGAGTTGCAAGATCAAGATTAGCAACAATCATAAATTCAAGAATAAGAAACGTGCTTGGTCAACAAGAATTACAAACACTTTTATCAGAAGACAGAACAAAACAGATGTCTCTAATTCAAGAAGGTGTAAATAATGAAGCAGAAAATTTTGGTATTAGTATTGTTGATGTTAGAATTAAAAGAGCAGACCTCCCCCAAGCAAACAGTGATGCAATTTTTAGAAGAATGCAAACTGAAAGGGAAAGAGAAGCAAAAGAATTTAGAGCAAAAGGTGCAGAGATGGCAGTAACAATTACCTCAACTGCTGACAAAGAAGTAACCGTTATACTTGCAGATGCACAAAAAAAATCTGAAATTATGAAGGGTGAAGGTGATGGTTTAAAAAACAAGATTTTTGCTGATGCATTCGGACAAGATCCTGAATTTTTTGCATTTTATAGAGCTATGCAGGCATACCAAAAAGCTTTAATCGGCGGTGAGACTTCAATGATACTTTCACCAGATAGTGAATTTTTTAAATTTTTCGGAAATATTGATCAAAAAGTAGAGTAAATTTAATGAGAGAATTGATCATCGCATTTGGTCTATTCCTTTTTATTGAAGGTATTCTTTACGCCATATTTCCATCAAAAATGAAAAATATGATTATGAAATTAAAAGAAGCCACTGATAATCAACTGAGAACTGGTGGATTGGTGTTTGCAATGATTGGTTTTTTTATTATTTGGTACTTAAAAAGATGAGATTCATAAAGATATTATTACTAATATTATTTTCATTTAATATTCAAAATACTTCCAGTGCAGCAAATATGCCTGCATCTTTTGCAGATCTAGCTGAAAAATTAATGCCATCAGTAGTAAATATTTCTACTACAACAACAATAACCACAAGGTCAAATCCATTTCCATTTGAATTTCCTCCAGGGTCTCCTTTTGAAGACATGTTTAAAGATTATGGAACTCCTCAAAAGAGACAGACAAGTGCGCTTGGATCTGGCTTCATTATAGATGAAAAAGGAATTGTTATTACAAACAACCATGTAATCCAAGGCGCAGAAGATGTTTTTGTTAGAGTTAATGGTGAAAAAAATATAAAGGCAAAAGTAATTGGAGCTGATCCCGGCATGGATTTGGCGGTTCTTCAAATAGAGTCAGATCAAAAGTTCAAAACAGTTAAGTTTGGAGATTCCGATACCGCGAGAATAGGTGATTGGGTTATTGCAATTGGGAATCCATTTGGCCTAGGTGGAACGGTTACTGCAGGAATAATCTCTGCACGAAATAGAAGTATCGGTCTTTCTAGATATGAAGACTACATTCAAACTGATGCATCAATTAACCAAGGTAATTCAGGAGGTCCATTGTTTAACATGGATGGAGATGTAGTTGGAATTAATACAGCAATATTAGGTCAATCAGGTTCAATTGGTATTGGTTTTGCAATTCCTTCTAACAGTGCACAAAAAGTAATTAATCAATTAATTGAATTTGGTGAAACTAAAAGAGGATGGCTAGGTGTAAGAATCCAAACGGTAACAAAAGATATTGCAGATGTTGAAAAATTAGATGAACCAAGAGGAGCACTTGTTGCTAGTGTAGCTGAAAATAGTCCATCAGATAAGGGAGGAATAAAAGCTGGTGACATAATTTTAGAATTTGATGGTAAAAAAATTAATGAAATGAGTGAGCTTCCGAGAATAGTTGCTGAAACAGAAGTTGGAAAAAGAGTAAAATTAAAAGTTTGGAGAAATAAACGTGAAATAACTAAAGAAATTATACTTGGAAGATTAGAAACATCTGAAGACTTTAAATCTCAAGGTTTAGTAACAGAAAAGCCTAAAGAGGATACAATAGATGGTTTAAAAATAAAAGTGAGATTGCTAAGTAAAGATGACATTAAAGAAAGAAATTTACCAAAAAATACAACAGGATTGGTTATCACAGAAATCGACAAAGATAGTCCTGTTAATTATCTTCAAGTAAATAATATTATTGTTGAAGCACAAAAGAAAAAGATAAACACCATTGGAGATTTAGATAACATAGTAAAACTAGCTCTAAAAAGTAATGATAAAAGTTTACTTATTGCAATTTACAATAACAATAACCAGAGAAGATATATAGGTGTTAAACTAAATTAATGGACTTAAAGTCCAAAATAATTCTTATTTCTGGACCTACGGCATCTGGAAAATCAAAATTTGCTATTCAGCTTGCGAAAAAAATCAATGGTGAAGTAATAAATGCAGACAGCATGCAAATATTTAAAGAATTAAAAATTCTTACGGCAAGACCTCATCGAAATGATTTAAAAAATATAAAACATCATTTATATGGATTTAAAAGTGTAAAGGACAATTATTCTGCGGGAAATTGGCTTAAAGATGCAAAAAAAAAAATTAATAATATTAAGAAAAAAAACAAAATTCCAATTCTTGTTGGAGGCACTGGATTGTATTTTAAAGCACTTATCGATGGCATAGTTAAGATCCCGGATATTCCAATTACTATTCGAAATAGAATTAGAAAAAAACAATCAAAAATAGGACAAATTAAATTTTACTCCGAGCTTATTAAGCTAGACCCACTTTGCAAAAAAAAAATTAACAAAAATGATACACAAAGATCAATAAGAGCTTATGAGGTAAAAAAGTTTACGCATAAATCTTTGTTTGATTGGTATAATGAAACATATTCTGATTTTACTCAAGACAGTTTCATAAAGTTACATATTGATTATCCCAGAGATAAGTTACTTGAGAGAATTTCATTAAGAACAAACGAAATGATGAGAGATGGGGCAATAAAAGAGGCTAAGAGGTTTTATAAATTACAAATTAAGAAAGATTTATCATCAAATAAAGTTATTGGTCTAAGTGAGATAAAAGAATACCTGGACAAAAGAATAAATATTAATGAACTAAAAGAAAAAATATCAATAAAAACAAGGCAATATGCCAAGAGACAGTCTACTTGGGCAAGAGGACAAATGTCGGATTGGCAAAAAATAAAATTTTATAGACTCAAATCATTTTTAAAAAAATTTCCTAAATCAGCATAGATTGCTTGACCTATTAGCACAACTTCAGCTAGATTGTCTGAATGTCAAAATTATACTCTGGAGCTGAAATCGTATTTAAATGTATGGAGGATCAAAATGTAGATCATATTTTTGGTTATCCAGGTGGTGCAGTGCTTCCAATTTATGACGAATTACAAAATTTTAAATCTATCAAGCATATTTTAGTTAGACATGAACAAGGTGCAGGTCATGCTGCAGAAGGATATGCAAGATCATCCGGTAAACCAGGTGTTATTTTAGTAACCTCAGGACCAGGTGCAACAAATGTAGTTACAGCTTTGACTGATGCCTATATGGATTCTATTCCATTAGTTTGTATATCTGGACAAGTTCCAACTCATTTAATTGGTACAGATGCATTTCAAGAATGTGATACAACTGGAATAACCAGACCTTGCACTAAACATAATTGGTTAGTCAAAGATGTAAATGATTTAGCCAGCACAATACATAAAGCATTTGAAGTAGCTACAACGGGCAGACCTGGACCAGTTTTAGTCGATATACCAAAAGATATTCAATTTCAAAAAACAAAATATAAGAAACCCAAAAAAGAAAAAAAATTAAATGGAAAGTCTCACAATCATTTTAATCAAAATAGCATTGATCAGCTAATTGATTTAATGAGTAAATCTTCAAGACCTATTTTTTATACAGGTGGTGGAGTAATTAACTCTGGACCTAGGGCTAGTGAACTTTTAAGAGAACTTGTTTATGCAACAGGTTTTCCTATTACATCAACTTTGCAGGGATTAGGATCTTTCCCAGGTGATGATAATCAATTTTTAGGAATGTTGGGTATGCATGGAACTTATGAAGCAAATAATGCAATGCACGACTGTGATTTAATGATTAATATTGGGGCACGTTTTGACGATAGGATAACAGGAAAAATAGATGAATTTTCACCAAAATCAAAAAAAGTTCATATTGATATAGATCCATCGTCTATTAATAAAAATGTTAAAGTTGATTTAGCTATTGTAGGAGATGTAAAAACTGTTCTTTCATCTACTTTAAAAAGTTTAAAGCAAAAAAAATCAAAATTTTTAAAATCAAACAAACAAAAAACTTCTAAGTGGTGGGAAAAAATCCAAAAATGGAGGTCGATTAGATCTTTAGATTATATCGGAAGTGAAGAAACTATAAAACCCCAGTATGCAATTGAAAGATTATATGAATTAACTAAAGATAAAGATTCCTATATTACAACTGAGGTAGGACAGCATCAGATGTGGGCCGCACAACATTATAAATTTAATAAACCAAATCGTTGGATGACATCTGGTGGATTAGGCACCATGGGATATGGTTTACCAGCAGCAGTGGGTGTACAAGTTGCTCATCCAAAAAAATTAGTTATTGATATTGCAGGAGAAGCTTCAGTATTAATGACAATACAAGAAATGTCTACAGCGGTGCAATACAAACTTCCAATTAAAATATTTATATTGAATAATCAATACATGGGCATGGTTAGACAATGGCAAGAACTTTTACATGATAAAAACTATTCTGAAAGTTATACTGCTGCTCTACCTGATTTCGTTAAATTAGCAGAAGCATATAACTGTGTTGGTATAAGAGCAAAAACACCAGAAGAGTTAGACGATAAAATTATTCAAATGTTAAATACAGATAGACCTGTAATATTTGATTGTATGGTTGATAAAGTAGAAAATTGTTTTCCAATGATACCATCGGGAAAGCCTCATAATCAGATGATTTTAGGGCCCAAAGATCAAGAAAGTAAGAAGATTACTGGCAAAGGTAAGTCCTTAGTTTAATGCCTAATTCAAAATCAGCGTATAGTTTTTCAAATAAAAAAGAAAAATTTGATACACACATTATAGTCGTTTGGGTCGACAACGAAGCTGGTGTATTAGCTAGAGTAGTCGGTTTATTCTCTGGTAGAGGTTATAATATTGAATCTTTAGCAGTTGCCCAAGTTGATGAAAAGTTAAAGATATCAAGGATAACAATTGTAACTACAGGAACTCCACAAGTTGTTAATCAAATTAAACTTCAATTAAGAAAACTTGTTCCTGTCCATAAGGTTGCAGATTTTAAAAGAGAAGATAAAGCAGTCATTTTTAAGGAGATGGCATTATTTAAAATCGTTGGTCCAAATAATAAATTAGAGGGCGCACTGAAAGCTTGTAAAAAATATAATCCTGTATTACTAGACAAAACAAAAAAATCAAATGTTATTCAAATAACAGCTTTAAGACGAGAAATAGACAAAATGTCAAAGGATTTAAAAAAATTTGGATTGGTGAGTGTTTCAAGAACAGGAGCCGTAGCTATGACAAGAGGTGCAGATATATTTAAATAATTAATTAGGAGAAAAAAAATGAAAATGTTTTATGAAAAAGATACTGACGCAAATTTAATAAAGGATAAAAAAATAGCTATCTTTGGATATGGAAGCCAAGGACACGCACACGCTTTAAATCTAAAAGATAGTGGAGTAAAAGAAGTTGTTGTAGCTCTTCGAGAGGGGTCTTCAAGTATTGAAAAAGCAGAGTCTAAAGGTTTAAAAGTTATGAACCTTTCGGATGCTGCTGAATGGGCTGACGTTGTGATGATTTTAACCCCAGATGAATTGCAGGCAACTATTTATAAAAATCATATTGAACAACGTGTGAAAGAAGGGACATCCATAGCTTTTGCTCATGGATTAAATGTTCATTATGATTTAATTAAAGCTCGAAAAGATCTAGATGTATTTATGGTAGCACCAAAAGGACCAGGCCACTTAGTTAGAAGTGAATATCAAAAGGGTGGTGGAGTACCATGTTTATTTGCTGTTCATCAAAATGGATCAGGCAAAGCTAGAGATCTAGCTATGTCATATGCCTCAGCAATTGGAGGTGGAAGATCAGGTATAATTGAGACAACATTTAAAGATGAAGTAGAGACAGATTTATTTGGTGAGCAAACAGTTTTATGTGGAGGTCTTGTTGAATTAATTAAAAATGGATATGAAACTTTAGTTGAAGCAGGTTACGAACCTGAAATGGCATACTTTGAAACAGTTCATGAAGTTAAACTTATTGTAGATTTAATTTACGAAGGTGGAATAGCTAATATGAATTATTCTATATCTAATACTGCTGAATATGGGGAATACGAGTCAGGTCCAAGGATTATAAATAAAGATGAGACAAAAAAGAGAATGAAAGAAGTTTTAGCTGATATCCAGTCTGGTAAATTTACCAAACAATGGATGGATGAATGTAAAAATGGTCAAAAAAATTTCCTAGCTACAAGAGCAAAACTAGCAGAGCATCCAGTTGAAAAAGTTGGTGCTACTTTAAGAGAAATGATGCCTTGGATTGCTAAGAAGAAGCTTGTCGATAGCGATAAGAAATAACTTCATGTTAAAATTGGGCTAATTCTCCCAAATTATTTTGCAATCTGGGCGAGAGCATGTATTATGCTCGAGCTAAAAAATACAATGTCAGATAAAGAAAAATTATACATATTTGATACGACTATGCGAGATGGTGAACAATCACCAGGCGCATCTATGAGTGTTGAGGAAAAAATACAAATTTCAAGAGTTTTTGATGAAATGGGAATAGATATTGTTGAAGCAGGTTTTCCAATAGCGTCACCAGGAGATTTTGAGGCAGTTTCTGAAATTAGTAAAATAATGAAAAACTCAATCCCATGTGGTCTTTCAAGAGCATTAAAAAAAGATATTGATGCATGTCATGAGTCATTGAAACATGCTCCAAGATTTAGAATTCATACTTTTATTTCCACAAGTCCTTTGCACATGAAACACAAACTTGAGATGACAAACGAGCAAGTTTTAGATGCAATTAAAGAAAGCGTTACTTACGCAAGAAAATTTACCGACGATGTAGAATGGTCATGCGAAGATGGAACAAGAACTGATATGGATTTTATGTGTAAAACAGTTGAACTTGCAATTAATTGTGGAGCTAAAACAATAAATATTCCAGATACTGTTGGATATTCTATTCCTGAGGAATTTGCTAAAACAATCAAACACTTAAAAAATAATGTTCCAAATATAGATAAAGCAATATTATCTGCACATTGTCACAATGATCTTGGCTTAGCTGTAGCGAATGCATTAGCTGGAGTTTCAGAAGGTGTAAGACAAATAGAATGCACAATTAATGGAATAGGTGAAAGAGCAGGAAATGCTGCATTAGAAGAAGTAGTTATGGCAATTAAAACAAGGAATGATTTAATGCCATATAATACTGGGATTAAAACAGAATTAATAAGCAAAGCCTCTAAAATTGTTTCAAACGCAACAGGTTTTCCTGTTCAATTTAATAAAGCAATAGTTGGAAAAAACGCTTTTGCTCATGAGTCAGGAATCCATCAAGATGGAATGTTAAAAAATAGAGAAACTTATGAAATTATGACACCAGAAAGTGTTGGAGTTAAGAAAACTTCACTTGTTATGGGCAAACACTCAGGACGACATGCTTTTAAAGATAAATTATCTGATTTAGGCTATTCTGATTTAACAGATGATATCATTCAAGCTGCTTTTGGGAAATTTAAAGTCCTAGCTGATAAAAAGAAACATATATACGATGAAGATATAGTTGCTTTAGTTGATGATAGTTTAATTGTAGATAATAAAATAAATGCAATTAATTTAAAATCTTTAAAAGTGTTTGCAGGCACAGGTGAACCACAAAAAGCTGAAATGACATTAGATGTATATGGTGATATTAAAAATACAATAGAGACAGGAGATGGACCAGTTGATGCAATATTTAAATGTATAAAAAAACTATTTCCTCACGATGTAAAATTATCTCTTTATCAAGTACACGCAGTAACCGAAGGTACAGATGCTCAAGCAACTGTTAGTGTAAAAATTGAAGAAAATGACAGGACAACAGTAGGTCAATCAGCTGACACAGATACTTTAGTTGCATCAGCAAACGCATATTTAAATGCATTGAATAAAATGCTTATAAAACGTGAGAAAAAAGCACCATCTCAAAATATTAAACATCAAAAAGTGAAAGGAATATAATTAAATGTCAATGTTTGCCAATTTAAGAAAGTTTTGGAGCCAGGATATGGCAATTGATCTTGGAACAGCTAACACGTTAGTTGTTTTAAAAAGCAAAGGTGTAGTTCTAAATGAACCATCTGTTGTTGCGGTTGTAGATAACAAAGGAAAAAAATCGGTTTTAGCAGTAGGCGATGAAGCTAAAACAATGTTAGGAAGAACACCAGGTAATATTCAAGCAATTAGACCTTTAAGAGATGGTGTGATTGCAGACTTTATTGTGACAGAAGAAATGATTAAGCATTTTATAAAGAAAGTTCATAAAAAAACAATTGCAAACCCTAGAATTTTAATTTGTGTACCAACTGGATCAACACCAGTTGAAAGAAAAGCTATTCAAGATAGTGCGCTTGCAGCTGGAGCAAGAAGAGTTCAGCTAATTGAGGAACCAATTGCTGCTGCTATTGGTGCTGGACTACCAATTCAGGAAGCAACAGGATCAATGGTAGTAGATATTGGTGGTGGAACTACAGAAATTGCCGTTATGTCATTAGGAGGTGTTGTTTATTCAGAGTCTTTAAGAGTTGCAGGAGATGCCATGGATAATTCATTAAAAGATTATATGAGAGAGGAATATAATTTGATGATAGGCGACAGTACTGCAGAAAAAATTAAAAAAGATATTGGAACAGCAATTCCAACAAATAATAATACTTATGCGGTCAAAGGTAGAGATTTAAGATCAGGAACTCCTAAAGAGGTTAATATCTCAGAACAAGATACTTCAGAAGCTCTAAACCCGATACTTAAAGAAATAGTATCTGGAATAAAAAAAGCACTAGAAAATACACCCCCAGAATTATCTGCTGATTTAGTTGATATGGGTTTAACAATGACAGGAGGAGGATCGCTTTTAAAAAATATAGATAAAAGATTCTCTAAAGAAACTGGATTACCAGTAAATATTGCTGATGATCCATTGTCATGTGTTGCAATAGGAACAGGAAAGGCGTTAGACGATCAAGAAATATTTTCTACTGTACTATCTGAGTATTAAATATTATGTCAACAGAATCGAGTAGAGACGATTTTATTATTGCTATTCGTTCAGCATTTTTAAAAAAAGGAAATAGACAAAAGTTTTCCTTATTCACTCTATTAATTATATCTATTTTAGTTTTATCATTAGAGTATTTTAAAACTGGTCCAGTTAATCAATTTAGGTCTATCACAAAAGATATTATATTTAGAGGATCATACGTTGTATCAAGTCCGTTTAAATATGTAAAAGATAAATATTATCTTTTTCAAGATCATATGAGTATGTATGAAGAATTTTCAGTTTTAAGAGACAAGGACCTTGATCTTGACTCTCTTAGAAAAGAAGTAGATTTTTATAAATCAGAAAATGCTCTTTTAAAAAAACTGATAGAGGAACGAGATCTTTTTTCTAAAGAATACATGTTGACTAAAATTTTATTGGATAAACAAAGTCCTTATTTGAAGTCTTTAATAATTAACAAAGGTCAAAAAAATGGTGTTAAATTAGGATCGGCTGTTAAAGATCGATTATATTACATTGGAAAGGTAGTAAATGTTAACTTTTTAAGCTCAAGAGTATTGCTCGCTAACGATCTTAATAGCAAAATCCCAATCATTATCGAGCCAAGCGGAATTAATGCAATACTTTCAGGAAATGGAAATGATGATTATGCAGAGTTAGAGTATTTACCAAAAGAAAATGAAATAAAAGAAAATGAAATTGTGTATACCTCAGGTTCAGATGGCACAATTCCAGCTTCAATTCCTGTTGGAAAAATAATAATTCAGGACAATAAAAAGTATGTGAAGTTTTTTAGCAACTTAAATCAACTAAATTATGTGCAAGTAAATAAGTAAAATGGCTAGAGAAAATATTAAATTTTATCAATTTTTGTTAAATGGTTTTCCAATTATTTTATTATTTTTCTTTGCTTTAACAGGCTATTCATTTTCATTCCAGATTTTCGAGATTAATATATCTTTTAATTTTATTCACTTAATTGTTTTTTATTGGGTCTTAAGGAAACCTGAAATGCTTGGATATGGCCTTATATTTTTTGCAGGTGTAATTAATGATGTTGTACAAAATCTACCAATTGGAGTTTCATCAATAAATTATCTTTTACTTTGCGTGATCGCATCTTTTTTTAGGACAAGAACTCTAGTTCCTAATTTAATTTATGATTGGATACTATTTTTTATCGCAATATTAATTGTTAGCTCAATTCATTTTACAGTACTAGCAATTTTCTTTGATGGAAATATTAGTTATGGGGCTTTAATGTCGACAGCCTTTTTTTCATTTTTAATTTATCCAGCATTGGCAAAAATATTTAATCAAATTTACTTACTAGGTTTAAGACAAGAAAATGTTGAATAGAGGAAGAAACATAGAAAAGGGTAGAGTTATAACAAGGAGGATGTTCATTCTGGCTGCTGCAAAAATATTACTTTTTGCCGGTATATCTTCAAGATTATATAATTTACAAATTTCTGACAGAGAAAAGTATGAAATTTTATCTGATAAGAATAGGATACGTGAATGGAAAACTCCTCCTCAGAGAGGTATAATTGTAGATAACTTTAATAAAGTATTAGCAAGCAACGATAGAGTGTTTCAGCTACACTTAATATTAGATGAAATTAATGATTTTGATGTAACAATATTCAAAATTAAAAATTTAATTGGTTTAGATCAGTTTCAAATTAAAAAATTATATAAAAAAAAGGAGAGATTAAAACCCTGGGATACATTAGTAGTTTCAGATAATTTAACTTGGGAACAATTCTCAAAAATTAATCTATATTTACATGAATTAGAAGGCGCAAAACCTGTATTATCAACATCTAGGTTTTATCCTTATGCAAATGATTTAGTGCATATAGTTGGATACGTTGGTGACGCTAGTCCAAAAGATCTTGAAAAACCTGAGATAAAAGAAAATTTTGTTCCAGGTCTAAAAGTTGGAAAATATGGAATAGAAAATTCACAAGAAAAAATGTTAATAGGTAACTACGGTATAAAAAGATATGAAGTTAATGCATCTGGAAAAAGAATAAGCCAAATAGACTACATCAAAGAAAGACAGGGTAATAAAGTAAATTTAACAATTGATATAGAAATTCAAAAATATGCCCAGGAGCTGCTTAAAGGAAAAGCAGGTTCAATTTGTGCAATGGATATTTATACTGGTGAGGTAGTTGCAATGGCATCATCACCAACCTATGATCCAAATAAATTTACACACGGAATTAATCAAAAAGATTGGCAAGAAATCAGAAATAATCCTCTAAAACCATTGATAAATAAGTCTATTGCAGGACTTTATTCTCCTGGTTCAACTTTTAAGCCATTAGTTGCTCTTGCAGCTCTAGAATATGGAATATTAGATCCCAATAAAACAATAAGATGCAAAGGTCATAAGCATCCATATGAATTATACGGAGTGAAATATCATTGTTGGAAAAAAGAAGGCCACGGTTACATGAAGTTGAGAAATGCAATCAAACAATCTTGCGACATATACTTTTATGAAATGGCAAGATTACTTGGTGTTGATAAATTATCTATAATTGCAAAAAGATATGGGCTAGGGACTAATGTACTTGGAGATCTTTATAACGACGAAAAAAATGGATTGGTTCCTGACACAAAATGGAAGAGACGTGCATTGGAGCAAAGTTGGTATTTAGGAGAAACTGTAATCAATGGTATTGGACAAGGCTACATACAAACTACTCCACTTCAACTTTGTCTAATGACTGCACAAATTTCAAATGGAGGATATAAAATAAAACCCCATATTATAAAAGATGATTCTATAAATTATAAGGATGTATTAAATAAAATAAAATTAGACCAATCTAATTTTCCTTTGCATGAACGAAATTACTTAGATGACATAAATGTTCAGTATTATCAGAGAATGTATAACAAAAAGTCTAATATTAATTTCGTATTAGATGCAATGTTTGGTTCTACAAATGAACAATATGGAACTTCATACAGATCTCGTTACGATGATCCCAAGTATCAATTTGCGGGTAAAACAGGGACATCACAGGTAAGAAGAATTACTGATCTTGATCGAGAATTAGATTTAGATACAGAACAAATTGAATATAAAAAAAGAGACCATGCTCTATATGTTGCTTTTGCACCATATAAGGATCCACGATATGCAATAAGTGTTATTATTGAACATGGGGGATCTGGAAGTAAAGCAGCTGCTCCACTTGCAAGTAAATTAATTAAAAGAATTATTGATAGACATAAATTAAGAGAACAATTTAATAATGGAAATACTAGTTTAGCATAATGTTAAGGGAAAGAATACAGGCTAGCAATTACAGTTTTTTAGATAAAATTAAATCAATAGATTATCTATTAATCTTATTAATTATTGCTATAGGATCAATTAGTGTATTTGCAATTTATTCTACTGAGGGAGGAAAATTTTCTTTTTACACAAAAAATCATATAATTAGATTATCCGTATTTTTTTGTTTATTTTTAGCGTTATCTTTTGTGAGAGTTTCAACATGGTATAAAAATGCTTACTTATTTTATATTGTTGGATTAGTTTTATTAGTAACAGTTTTATTTTTTGGAATTTCAGCATCTGGTGCAACAAGATGGATAAACTTATACTTTTTAAATTTACAACCGTCAGAATTAATGAAGATTGCTGTGATAATATGTTTTGCAAGATATTATCATAGAATTCAAAGCTCAGATATTCAGAGCTATAAGTTTTTAATTCAACCAATTATACTTTTAATAATTCCTTGTTATCTTGTAATACAACAACCTGATTTGGGTACTTCCATTTTAATTGCAGGAAGTGGTATTGCTATAATTTGGTTGGCAGGTCTTAATATCAAATATTTTGTTTACTCAGGATTGTTGTTATTGGTCTCATTACCTTTTGCTATATCTATTTTAAAACCTTACCAAAAATCTAGAATTTTAACTTTTTTTAATCCTGACAGAGATCCTTTGGGAGCTGGATATCAAATAATTCAATCTAAAATAGCTATTGGATCTGGTGGTTTTTTTGGAAAAGGATTTTTAAAAGGAACACAGAGTTATTTAGAATTTTTACCTGAAAAACATACTGACTTTATATTTACACTTTTTTCCGAAGAATTCGGGTTTCTTGGTTCAATTATACTTTTACTTTTATATATATTATTAATCTACAGAATCATTAATGTTGGATTGGTATCCAGGAGCTTCTTTGCAAAATTATATTGCTTTGGTTTTGCTACTGCAATTTTTTTGTATGTATTTGTTAACATAGCAATGGTTCTAGGCATGTTACCAATAGTTGGGGCTCCTTTACCAATAATGTCTTATGGAGGCTCATCTCTGTTATCTATTATGTTAGGATTAAGCATAGTAATGAGTTGTAAAATTTATAATCAAGAACAAATATCCGTTTATTAAGTTTAATTTACTGATTTATTTAATTCCATATAAATTTTGAATTCTTTACATTATGCTTAATCAATACTAGTTTTAACTGTGAAATCTTTTGCTTCAAAATATCGTAATTATTTAACATACATTTTTTTCTTAATACTTTTAATATTTTTAAAAATTAGCAATCCTAGTTTCATAAAATCTATTTCTTTTTTGAGTTTTGATCTGTATCAGAAAGTATTTCCTCTGATAAAACAGAGCTCCAATGTTATTATAGTTGATATAGATGAGAAAAGTTTAGCTAAATTTGGGCAATTCCCATGGAATAGATCTATATTTGCAAAAATATTGAGTAACATAAATGAGGCTAAACCAAAGGTAATTGGTTTTGATGTTTTTTTTAGTGAGAAAGATAAACAAACTCCAGATGAATTTATTAAAGCCTATAATTTAAAATCTTCTGATTTAATTGATAAATTAAAAGATATAGAGAGCCATGACGAATATTTTACAAAAGAATTAGCAAATACTAAATCTGTTCTTGCAGTTCTTGGAAGTACTGAGAAATCATATAAAAATTACCAGCGTAAACCTAAAGCAAAATTTTTATTCAAAGGAGGAGATCCTAATCAATTTATTTATAAATATCCCAGTTCTATTGGTTCTCTCAAATTACTTGAAAATAATGTAAAAGGTTTAGGGTCAATATCATTTTTAGATCAAACCGATGGAATAATCAGGTCTTTGCCATTAATTGTTTCTTTTGATAAAAAAATATATCCAACATTAGGATTAGAGATGATCAGGGTTGGTTCAAAACAAAAAAATTTATTTGTAAGTTTAGATGAAGTTGGAATAAAAAAAATAAGTGTTAGACCACACAAGATTTCTAGTGATAATAATGGGCTATTTTGGATAAGATATAAATTACCGCAAAAAAGTCAGTATATTTCCGCTAGTTCTGTTTTTGATGGGAATTTTGATAGAGCAAGATTTGAAAATAAATTCGTTTTAATAGGTGCTTCCGCCCAAGGGCTTTTTGACCTAGTTAAAACACCATTAGGTATAATAATGCCAGGAGTAGAGGTCCATGCCAATGTAATAGAAAATATATTGGACAAATCTTATTTACTGAGAAATCCAGAAATTTATCTAATTGAACTTTTGTTAACTATTATTTTAGCAACAGTTATATTTATCTTATCCCAAAAAATTAGACCAAAATATAGTTTACCTGTTTTTATTTTAGGCTTTTTTTCAATTATTATAACAGGTTTTGCTTTTTATTATTTTAGAGCAGAGTTGATTGATATCAGTTATCCAGTCTTTATTTTATTAGTAACATTTTTAACAGGTCTTTACTTTAGATTTATACAAGAAAACAGATTCGCTCTAGAAAATTTAAAGAAAGAGACAAAATTACTAAGAGAAAGAGAGTTAGCTGGAGATGTACAAAAAAGCCTGTTTCCAGAAATCACTAAATATCAAAATTTTCTTTATGCAAAAAATATACCAGCAAGAGATGTTTCAGGTGATTATTATGATTTAATAAACGTTGGAAAAAATGAATATTATTTTTCTTTAGCGGATGTATCGGGAAAGGGAGTAAAAGCTGGAATGTATATGGCAAAAGCGTCATCTACATTTAGAGCACTGTCCAAATTATCCATGCCATTAGAGAAAGTTGTTTTTTTAGTAAACAATGAGTTGGTAGAATCTAAATTTAAGGGAATGTTCGTTACTGCTGTTTTTGGAAAATTTAACACAGATACAGGAGATGTAACATTTGTTAATGCTGGGCACGAAAGTATAATGTTATTTGATAAAAGTTTGAAATTTGAATTTTTAAAATCTGAATTACCTCCTTTAGGAATAGTTAAATACTTTACAGAGAGTATGGTGGTTTCAAAAACTATTAATTTGAAAGATAAAACATTTGTAGTTTATACAGATGGAGTTACAGAAGGATATTTAGAAAATGGAAAAGAGTTAGGAGCAGAGGGTGTGCAAGAAATTATAAAAAATTTAAAAGATGTAAATCCATCAACTATTGTTGAGGGAATTGCATCTAAATTAAATTGGGGAGCAGATAAATTGAGAGATGATATTACTTGCTTAGCTTTAAATTTTGAAAATACTGAATTAATGAAAACAAAAAAATGAGAATATTTTTTTTTATATTTATTTTGATTTTTGTTCAAACAAAATTGTCGGCTGCAGAAATAACCTATCAAGAAATTCTAGAAAATCCTACAGATTTAGAATTAAATTTAAATTATGCAAAGCAACAGGAAAAAACTGGAAATCTTAAGTTGACTATATCAACTCTGGAACGATTGAATATGTTATATCCAGAAAATTTAGATATTAAGCTTTATTTACTCTCAATATTAATAGAGATGGACTCTGCAGTTAAGGTCGATCTTATGGTTAGAACAATGATGAATGACCCAAATACATCTGATGAAACAAAAAAAACTATAGCAAAATTATTAACTAGTACTTCTGATGAAAAAGATAGCAAATGGTTTGCTTACCTAGATTTAAAATATTTACAAACTGATGAAAACAATGTCAGTGGAATAACTAAAACAAAAAAGTTATTACAAGAAGATAATTTAATTCCTTATCCAGCTGTTGATGATAAACTTGTAGTAGAGAAAGACAAAACTTTTAACAGAACAGCAGCATTAACTGTAGGAAGAAATATTAACGACACTTCATCGGCATTTTTCAATATAAGTTTGGATGTCAAAACTATAGGTAAAAAAGTTACAGGAGATAGTGATACAATTTCTTCATCTTTAAGTTATTTTAAAATATTAGGAAATAATTATATCTCTCCTTATGCGTATTGGAGTAAACCTAATTATAGAAGAGCAGAAGATTATGAAACTAAAGGTTATGGATTAAGCAATACTTATTTTTTTAATGATAAACATAATATTAATTATGGATTATCATTCTCTGAAACTTCTTATAATATGAGTGCAGCTTTTAGTACTGCTGATGATAATAATAATGATACTTATTCAAGCTATATAAAGCACAATTTTAATTTTACAAAAAAAAGTCAATTAGGAACTAAGCTAATTTTAAATAGAGTAGAGGCAAAAAAAGAGTTTGATAGTTACGATTCGTCTGGAATTAATCTTACATATTCTCATTTTTTCCAAATTGGCACATTAAAACTTAGCAGTACTTATCTTAGAAATGCTTATGATAAGCCTGAAACATTTTTAAGTGAATTTAAAACTAGAGATGATGAAAGTTTCGTAAATTCGATATCATTAGAAGGACAAATTGACCAACTTATACCATTTATCAAAAATTCAAAATATTCTGATGGGATTTTTTATACTTTAAATTTTAGAAACTCTGATGTAAGTTCAAACATTGCTAACCATGATGTAGAAAGAAAATTTTTTACCATTGGTTTAACAAAAAGATTTAATTTGAATGAATTATTTAAATAAAACATTAATTGTAGTTTTTTTATTGTTTGCAAGTGTTGCAAATGCAAGCAACAATAGTTTTGTTGGTATTATTGGGGCTGCAATTGGCGATATAAAAAATCAAAAAGATGAAAAACTTGTGAATGGATCAAAAATATTTTTTGGTGATACTATAATATCAAATAGTAAATCAAATGCACAAATATTATTTCTTGATCAAACTGTATTAACTTTAGGTGAGGAAACGGAACTTACTATTGACGAATTTGTTTATGATCCAAATAGTCAAGACGGTTCTTTTGTTTCAACTGTAAAAACAGGAACAGTTAAGTTCATTACTGGTCAGATAAGTAAAAAAAATCCTGATAATCTCGAGGTTAAAGTTCCAGCAGGAACATTGGGTGCACGTGGCACAGAATTTGTTGTATTGTCAGAATCCAATAATGAAAGCACTGTTGTATTATTAGGACCAGGTCCTAATAATACTTTAGGAATGATACCAGGAAATTTAATATTATCTGATGGAGTAAATTCAGTTGATATAACAAATCCGGGATTTGAAGCGATGGTAAAAAATTAAATGACAAATATCTTATTTTTAATTAAAACAATTTTCATAATTTTAATATTCAATTCTTATTCGTTTGCGGTTGTATCAACTCCAACTCCAACGACAACTTTAAGTAAAATAGCAAATTCCATGAGTTATTCAGCAAATAATACATCTCAAAATGTTACAAGTAATACTAGTAGCACTACATCAAAATTAATAAATTCATCAAAATTAACTGCCGGCATTCAAAAGTCTGCTGAAAAATTTGGACTAACAATAGATGCTGATGCAGCAGCAATTGTTGCTAGCATCGATACTTCAAGTGTTGAGTCTATGTCAAAAGCACTTGCATCATTAGAAGATAATTATGCTCATTTGGATGATGATTATGTTCAAACCATTGATCAAGATACAATTATTTACGACAGTGGCTGGGTAACATTGAGTAAAGTTACTGGTGGATCCTTAAATTATACAAGCAATAATAATGTATTTAAATCAGGTGCATCACAACAGGTTAGATCTCAGGTATATGTTAATTTTAAAAAAAGAGATATTTTCGCCGATGTGGATACAAAAATCACAAGAGCTGTTGGAGCAGGAGGAAATTATGATTCTACTGGAGGTACTGAAATTGCAACAAGTTGGAGAACAGGCACAGCAACATTTAGTGACCTGCCTATAGTAGCAACTGATGACCAAAGGATTGGTGACGGCTGGGGATCATACAATGCGGTATTTGCAGGACAACAGGATAAATTCAGCACGATGAAGAAAAGTACTACAACTCTTCAAGATGCCTGCACACACTGTGATGCTGGAAGTTATTGGACAGTTAAGCAAAACCATATTGAGGAATATAACAATAATGTAAATGATACTAGTTCATACGGTTCAATATATTTTTATGGTAAATTTACTACAGCATCAGAAGGAGCAGAAGGTGTTGGAAATTTTGTACTAGAAGGCGGTTTCACAGCTGACGGAGCTTCAGAACAAGAATTTGTAGAGTCTATTGAAAGATATGAAGCGACCGGTACACTCACAGCAAAAGCTGCAGAATAATATTAAAACTATTTTCCATCAATTACCACAATTGTTAGATCATCTTTTTGAATGTGACCAGCATTAAGAATATCATCTATCATAGTTTTTAATCTCTCATTAATTGGGGTTGATTGATATTTTTTTATGTAATTTTCAAATCCTTCAGAGCCTAACATTTCTCCATTTGGATTTTTAATTTCAGTGATACCGTCTGTAAAAATATACATAGAGCTATTTTCAAATGGAATTGTATGTTCAGGATATTTTGTTTTAGGCATAATTCCTAAGGGTGGACCAGCCTCTGAAAAATTACTAAATGCCCCATCTGCAGATAAGATTAAAGGTGGTTCATGTCCTGCACTTGAAAGTAGCAATTCATTTTTATTTGAGTCATATATTCCTATCAGCATAGTAACAAACATACCTCTTGAAATTGTTTCACATATTTCATTATTAAGCTGAAATAATAAATCAGACGCAGAAAGATTAGTTTTACTTAAACATCTATAAAGACTAGACGCTTTTGACATTAAAAGTGAAGACTTTATTCCTTTTCCAGAGACATCAGCCACGCCAAATCCATATTTACCATCACCTAAATCTGAAAAATTATAAAAATCACCAGATACAACTTTGGCTGGGATATTTATACCTGAGATTGGAAAGTCTTTATCTTTATTTTTTGATAATAATGATCTTTGAATTTCACCTACAATCTCAACTTCTTTCTGTATTTTATTTTTTTCAACCATCTCTTTTGCCATTTTTGCATTTCTAATAGCTAAAGCAGCTGGTGCAGAGAGAGTTTCTAAAAGCTTTCTATCATCCTCAATAAACAATTTATCATCGGTTTTTTTATTTAAACAGTGGATTACACCAATACATTCATTTGCAGCAATTAAAGGAGAACATAAAACTGAGTAGGTTGTAAAATTTGTTTTATTATCGAGGTCAAAATAAAATTCTGCTATTTCACGTACATCTTTTCTTACGTTACCAACACGGATACACTTCCTTTGTTCGACAGCTTTACCCATAACTCCATCTTTTAAATCTAGCTCGTACTCATCTAAATAATCTTGATGTAGAGATGCGATACATTCAAATTTTTTCTTTTCTTCGTTAATTAAAAATATATTCGCAGCTTGCGCATTTAGTCTTGCAATAATAACCCTAAGTGCATTCATTAGGGTATCATTCAAATCTAGAGATAAAGCGAAATCCTGATTCATTTTTGTGACAAGTTCTAAATCAACATTAACTTGTTCAGCTTCTTTTTTAGGTTCAACTGGTTTTTTTGATTTAAATAGAAACATTTATTTAACTAGTATTTTAAGCAATTTTTGGTAAATTTTTCAACAATGGAGATTATAATTAATACACCTAATTTATACATCCATCTTCAAGATGCAGTTTTAATGGTTCAGTATGTAATAGATGGATTAATTCACATTACATCAAGCATTAAATTATAATCATATTCTGTGGATATACTTTTTGTAATTATTTTAGGAGGTCTGTGGGGAAGTTTTGCAAATGTTTGTATTTATAGACTTCCGATGGATAAAGGAGTTGTATCTGGTAGATCGTTTTGCCCAAAATGTAAAAAATTAATTACTTGGAAAGATAATATTCCTATAATTTCATACCTATTTTTAAATGGAAAATGCAGACGCTGTAAAAAAAAAATTTCACCTCAATATTTAATAGTCGAGTTAATTGCAATTACTTATTTTTTGGGGATTTATTATTTATTTGGTATTAGCTTAACTACCTTACTTTTTTTAATTTTAGGACTATCTTTTATTATAATTTTCATCATTGACTTAAAATATTACATCATTCCTAATGCATTAACTTTTTCTTTAATGGTAATTGGTTTTATAAAATCTTTTGATCCAAATTTAAATCCAATTTTCCCAAACTATATAAATTCTTTAATTGGAGGAATTTTTGGATATTTGATTATTTGGTCCATAATTTATTTTTATAAACAAGTTAGAAATAAAGAGGGAATGGGTTTAGGTGATGCTAAACTTCTATCAGCAATTGGATTCTGGTTTGGATGGATCTCAATACCTTTTGTAATATTTTTATCATCTATAATAGCTTTATTATTTGTAATCCCTAGTCTAATGAAAAAATCAAAAAAACTTTCATCTCAAATCCCATTTGGTCCATACATCATTATTGGCACATTGATATATTTAATTTTTGAAAGTAATATTCGATCTATAATTTTTTATTAATCAAAAAAACTTAAATGTTTGCAAATATAATATCAAATACTTCTAAAACTATAGTTGGCAATGTAGATAAAATTAAACTAACTCTAGCTGCAATCATTTCTGAAGGAAGTATTTTAATTGAAGATTACCCAGGTTCAGGAAAAACTACATTTGCAAAAGTAATAACTTCGAGTTTAGGACTTAACTTTAAAAGAATCCAATTCACATCTGATTTATTACCTAGTGACGTTCTTGGATTCAATATTTTATCTGATGATAAGTTAAAATTTCAGAAAGGTCCTATCTTTACAAATATTGTTTTGGCAGATGAACTAAATAGGGGAAGCCCAAAAGCTCAAAGTGCATTCTTAGAAGCAATGGAAGAAAAAAATGTTACAATAGATGGCGAGAGCTATAATTTACCAGAACCATTTTTTGTCATTGCAACTCAAAATCCTATGGATACTTCTGGAACAAGTTCTTTACCAGATTCACAGTTGGATCGTTTCATGATCTCTTATTCTTTGTCTGATTTAGATCAAAAAGAAAAAATTTTAATGTTAAAAAAAAATATCTCTTTTTCAAATTCTGCTAATGAAACAATTAATTGGTCTCAAATTAATGATAAAAAAAATGAGATAACTGTAAAAGACGAGATTTATCAATATGTTGTTGAAATAGAACAAACAATAAAAGCTTTAGGGCAAAATATATATATTTCAGCAAGGTGCATGAAGCAAATAATTGACTTAGCTAAAGGCTGGGCAATTGTTAATGGAAATGATTATGTTTCCCATCAAGACATAAAAGATACAATACCTTATATTTTAAGACACAGAATAAAGTTTTTAAATCAACAGGATAAACTTAGTTATGTTAATAAAGAAATCCTTGAAAAAATTAATATTGGATAATGGAAATCCAATCCAGACCTTTTAACTTTAATTTCAAAAGTTTCTTTAATCTCAAAAAAGATGCAAAAATTTATATTTATCCTAACCTTAATGGCTTAGGTTTAGGCTTATTTATTTTTTTTTGCTTTTTAATCTCAGTATTTTATGAAAATAATTCAGGTCTCTTAATTTCAATAGTAATTTTCTTTGTTTTTTTTATATCAATATTCATTTCACACCAAAATATTAGTAAACTCGATTTTATATGCAAAGACGAGTATTTAGTTGAGGCAGAAACTGTAAATTCAATTAATTTTCAAATCTTAAATTCGTCAAAAGAAAAAAAAATTAATATTGATATAGAATACAATAAAAAAAACGTTGGTAATTATAATTTTATCGAAAGACTTAATTTTTTTAAAATAGAGTATCAAAGTAAACTTAGAGGCAAATCTTATTTTTATCCTATAACACTTAAATCGATTTATCCCTTTGGAGTGATGCGAACTAAGGTTATTTTTAATACAAAGAGTGAAATAATTATTTATCCAAAAAAAGTTTTTCCAAGCGACGAATTATTAAAAGAATTTAAAATAATTAATATCATTAATGCAGATGAATTTGATGGCATTGATGAATTTAAAAATGGTGATAGTTTTTCTAAAATTGCATGGAAAAAATCGATAATTAACGACAAAAGATATGTTAAAACTTTCAGTGATACTGAAAAATTGTCGAATCTAATTTTAGATTTAGATAAATATCCTCATATTGAATTTGAAAAATTACTAAATTACTCATCTTATATAGTTAATTATTGTTACGAAAAAAAATTGAACTTGAAAATAAAGCATAAAGAACAGGAATTATATCTAAACGATAACAATCAATCTTTAAATCGAATATTAAAATATTTTGCCGATGTTAAAAATTAAGAATTATAATTTATCAGTATTTACTTTTCTGCTTTTAATTTTGTGTACTTTTTCACTATCAGCGGATTTAACATTAAATAATAAATTATTTTGGTTTGTTGTATTTATTTTTAATATTTTATTTTTTCAAATTAACATCAAATTAAAAAGTTTAATTTTAGGTATTATTGCAATAGTTGCGATTTATATTCAGCTTATTTTTAATCAGTATGTGTTCTCGGAAGAATTTTTCCTAAACTGTTTAGCAATATTATTGATCATGAAGTTTTCAGAATTAAAAAATAAAGATAACAAACTTTCATTCAGCTTGATTTGCTTAATAATATCGGTTGCAAGCCTTATTAAAGGACAAGATATATTAAGCACTTTATTAAGTTTTACTATCGTAATACTGGTCATAATAAATATGTATTTAATTCAGCAAAAAGAATTGTTGGATTTTAATATTAAAAATGTATTTAAATATTTAGGATTTGGATTAAGTATTTTTCCTTTTATAATTATATTCTATCTAGTTTTCCCACGTGCAGAAATAAATTTTAGATTATTTAATCCAGTATCAAGCTCTTTAGGTATTCCAGATAGCATTAATCTTGGATCTTTCAGTGAGTTTTCAAATTCAGAAGAAGATGTTTTTACCCTTATAAATAACAATTTTAAAAAGGATGAGCTCTATTTTAGGGTTAAAATTTTTGATTACATGGAAGAAGACAAATCCTGGAGACCGTCTTCAAGTTATTATTTATTTGATAAATATAAGTCATCTTTTAAAGTTAAGGATGGTAGTGAACTAAATCAAACCTATCAGATAATTTTAGAACCTTTAAAAAAGAAATGGATTCCAAGTTTAAAAAATTCAAAATTAATCTCTAATAATATTGAGATATCAGAAGATTATTTTAATCAAATTTATGTTAGCAGAGATTTAATTGATCGAAAAAAACAAATAAGTTTTAAAAGATATAAAACTAATTACTATTTAGGAGAGGATCTAAAAGACTATTATACAAAAACCCCATCCAATATATCCAATAGACTTCAAAACTGGGTTTTAAACAACAATACTTCAACACCAACAGAGTTTTTAAATAAGGTATATAAAAAATTTTCTGATGGATCTTACTATTATAATTTAAGTCCTCAAAATTTTTCTGGAAATAATTATCAAAACTTTTTCTTTGATTTTAAAGAGGGGTATTGTGAATATTATGCTGGAACGTTCGTTCTTCTTGCAAGACTTGCAAATATACCAAGTAGAATTGTAACAGGTTATTATGGAGGTGAATTAAATGATGTTGGAGACTTTTATAAATTTAAACAAAAAGATACTCATGCATGGGCAGAGGTTTGGCTAGATGATAAAGGCTGGGTAAGAATAGATCCCACCAAAGCAATTCCTGACAGTAATGTTAGAAATACACTTAATAACGTTTTCTCAAATAAACAATTCTCATCAAATAGTTTGTTTTCATCTAACTTTTTTAAAAAAATAAGTTACTACTTTAATTACGCTGATTTTGTATGGACGAAGCATTTATTATCATACGATGATAATGAGCGAAAAAACTTTATTAAAGAATTATTAAATCTTAATTTTTCCAAAATATACATTTGGATATTTATACCTTTATTTTTATTTTTATTATTTAAATTTTTTTTCAATTTAAATAGTAAAAATATTATGAAACTTTATTTGAATATAATTTTATTTGGAAAAAGAAAAAAATATAAAATATTAAAATCTGATACTATTCAACAGATCTATTTAAAGCTACCAGTGATACAAAAAAAAAAATATCATGAATTTTTTAAAGCATTTGAGGTCAACAAATATTCAAAAACAAATTTTAATATAATTAAATCTCTAAAATCAATTTTTTAGTAAAAGATTTCTCTCTGTTTTGAGTTTATTATTTTCTTTAATCAATTGAATAATCATTTCTTTCATTATTCTATTCTCTTCAACTGCTCTACCGGTTATCTCAGCCAGTCTCTCATTTTCTTTAGCTAATTGTAATTGATCAAACAATTTTTCTAGTTCAGGATCAATAGGTAGACCCTCTATTTTTTTGCTAATATTATTTTGAATTACTTTAATTAATGAAATACTTACTTGGCTGTCTTTAAGTCCATTTTGTTCATTAAACTCAAGATTAAAGTTTAGGCCAAAATTATCAGTATTTTTACTGATATTTAAACCAGCTTTTACTGCTAAATCATCATCCATATAATGGGCCATATCTTTTCTTTCACCATCTGCAACAATGTCAATTTTTTCACTCAAAGTTTGATTTAAAGATAAGCCTGAATAGGGTTTAAGCACAAAACCATTTTCAAAAGATTTCGAGTACTCAACATTAAATCCACCTGATAATACTTGATCCACAGCATCATCAACAGATAGATCTCCATCTGTAAAAGATGTTAGATAAGTTGGAAGTCTTCTTAAACCATATTTACCATCCACTTCAATATTTAAGCTTTGACTGTCATCAATTTTTATTTCTTTAGATGCTTTATAATTTACAGCAGCAAACTGACCTAGATTTTTCTTTAAAATTGTTTGTTGTGTTTCAGTTTCAAGATCTAAATATTTATTTTGAGTTAATCCAAAAATTGAAATGACAGAAAATTTAAACTTCTCGTAATCAATGTCTTTTTTTAAACCAATAGCTAAATTTTCACTATCTAAAGCTTCTCCATTATTAAATTTTGCTTGCTGACTTGAATAACTTAAGAACGGTGTAAAGTTATCATTTTCAATTTTAAAGTCTCCTGTTACACCACTTGTTTCACTTTTATAAATATTATCTCTTTTTTTAACAGAATAATATCCACTAGATTTTTTTTCTTCTGAAACCGAACTGAAAATATCATTTAAATTAGATAAAAATATTTCAGATCTATATTTTTTATTATGGCTATCAATATCTAAATCTTCACCATAAACGTATAAGAAACCATTTGTTTCCGAATTATCTGCATCTAGATCGCTGTTGCTATCTAATATTTCATAGGTATCATTTCCACAAAGATTATTTGTGATTACCATATTTGTTTTGTTATGAATTTCTATTTTTTGATCTTTTGAAATACTACAATCTAATGTCATTGTGGTAGTGGTACTATTTAATTCAATTTCACCATTATAAGTTCCATCACCCTTAGTAACTATTTCTAATCCTGTATTATTTGAATTTGCCATGACAATAGAATTATCACCTCCTGAAATAGTTCCTGAATTATTAATCGTTAAGTCATTAAAGTTTTTATTGTCGTGATAATCTCCAATTTTAATTCCATCTGCATCTCCATTAATCGCGCTAATAGTTCCAAAATTATTTAGAACTACATTTTCACCAGCTTCCGCAGACGTTGAATCATTGCCGAATCCAACTCCAAAATTTTGATTACCCTCACCTGTTGATGTAATCGAACCATGATTATTTATAGTGAGATTTTTTGTTCTACTAGCTCCAATAACACCTGATGAAGATTTTAATATTCCAGTATTATTGATAGTTGTTCCACCAGTGTTTCTAGCTACTTGTATTGCTGCTCCAAACGCTGATTCAATAGTGCCACTATTAGTAATGGTGTGAGCAGCGTCACTGTCTCCCTGCCTATCAATAAGAACTGTACCTGTATTAGTACTTGTATTTGTTGAGCTAATTGTCCCTGAATTTGAAAATGTAACTCCAGAGCACTCTCTACAATAAAAAGTATTTCTATCTGAAGTTATTGTTCCACGATTATCAATAATAATATTTGATCCATATTCTGTATCTATACCATATCTACTAGCGCTTTGAATTGTTGCTCCTTCATAATTTATAATTTCACTATCTGTAAAAAATTTTCCGACAATTGGGGAATTGCCTGATGTAGATTTAATTGTTCCTCCATCATAATTATAAATTTTATTACCTCGACTTCGTGGTGATCCGCCTCCACCTGAACCAAACCAAACCGTTCCATTTGTTGAACTAATCATCCCGTGATTATACAATGTTAGACCAACTCCAGTTGAACCCGAAGATGATAAACTAGATTGACAATTATCATTATTTCCAGCCTTATCACACCAACCAATATTTCTACCCTCAATCGCGTTTGCTCCTTCAGCGCTAATGGTGGCACCCACATTATTTGTGATTGTTACATTTTCTGCATAATCTAAATAAATTCCTTCATTATTATCCGAATTGATTGTTCCATTATTAGTTATTGTTGTATTTAAAGATGATTGAGCATGAATTGCTTTTTGTTTATTAGTTCCATCTTCTGTTTGGATTGTTCCATCATTTGTAATCTGAACTCCAGTTTCATCCTCTAGATCAACAGCCTTATGGTCATTGTAGGTAATAGAACCAGCAGAAGTAACATTTAAAATATCATCATCTGCACAAGCTAGTTGGTTCGTTGATGCGCTAGCAATTGTTGTTAAACAAGGACCAGCATAACTTAAGGAACTAAATAAAAAGAATAAGATTATACTTAGTAAAATCTTTTTCATAAATGTCTATTGATTAATAGTTACTTTGTCTCCAAGAGTTTCTATAACCTGATACTTGTCCAGAACCAGCATTGACACTTATTAAATCTTTTTTCTTGCTAGCTTCACACTCTTTCTTTTTCTGCGCATCTTGAATTTTGCTACAGTCAACTTTACCTGAAATATTTGCAAATAGTTTATCCCCAAAAGTTACAATTTTTGAAAGAACACCTTGTCCTACCCATGCACATTTATTGTTTTTTCCCGTTGATTGTCCTAGTTGAGATGAATTATTTGTTCCACATTCATCATCAACACCACAAATATAAGCATCACCTAAACTACATTTATTGACTGATTTAGTTGGTTCGTATACAGGGAAATAAACTTGACCACGATATACAGTGGGTTCAGCCGAAACTTTTGCATAATCTTTTAAATTTATATACCAACCTTTGTCTGCATTTTGAGGACATTTAGCACCCGATGTGTCGTTGGTAGTATTCTTACATTCTGTTATTGTGTCAGCTTTAGCAGGTGTTGCTATATTTTTATAATATGGATAGTCAACGTCTTTAATTCCAATCATCAAGTTTTGAACGCCAGAGGTAGTATCATTTATTCTTTCATAATCACCAGTTCCCGCAAATAACCACATTTCATTTGTTGTGTCTCCAATAGTTGCATCCATTGCGTGATACATATATCTTCCATTTGCTTTTGAAGAACCAGCATTAAATAAAGTTGTACTGTCATATAATTTTATTGCATTTCCACTATTATCATCAGCCATATTTGTTAAATTTATTTTTGTAATTTTACCTTCTAAATCACTGACATAAGCTAAACCACCTGAATAAGTTAATCCAATAGATGTGTCAGGAGTTACCAAGACAATTGAAGAAGGAACTGAATTAACAATATCACTTGTTTCAGTGTCTTCAATTTGTATTCTTTTATATAAACTACCAGGGTTATTATAATCTTCTAAATTTATTAAAGTTAAGTTTGAACCAATACCATCAAACTGAGTACCAAAACCACCTCCCATTGCAGCAACATATACATCATCTAAAATATTATTATCTCCAGCTCCATTATTTGGTATTCTAAATATTCTTGGATCTGACCATGTTTCACCTAACTCACTATAGTCATACTCAGGATTTGTTTGTACGCCTGTTGCCTTTGACCCTGTTTTTATAAACACACCTAACATTGAGCTAGTATTTGTATCTCCAGGATCTGCTGAATAGGTCATTTCACTACCAAATACTAAAATTGTTTCTGATGATGTAGTGGTACTTATGGAATAATTTGTATAATCTTTATCATTGTAAATTATATTTATGTCAGTCTTTTTTAAATTACCAACAGGCAACGTCCAAAATCTCGATTTGTAACAAGAAGTAGCTTTCGATGAATTACATGCATTAGATATGCTATTATTATCGTTATATTTGTCTGTTACCTCAATTGCCTCATCAAATGAAGCTAGTGAATATGATTTCGAAATATAATCATAATTGTAAATAACTTGATTATGATCAACTCTATATACTCTATTATTAATTTTATCATTAAAGATTGACCATAGGTGCAGAGGTTTATCTGGATTTGTTACATCTAATACACTCATTCCAGCTCCTCCTCTTCCATAAGGAACAAATAAAATTGTATGCCACTTTTTAGCTTTATCTAGTGGAGATTTAAAATACATATCGTGTGCAACGATTGAACCATCTACTCCAAATATTGCATTTGATCCACCACCTTTTTTCGTATTTAAATTATTATTCATAACCAATGGTAAGTATGGAGCAACTAATGGAGGAACAAATCCCCATTTTTCTTTTCCAGTATTCGCATCAAATGCATGAAGAATTCCACTATTAGAACCCGCATAAATAACTGGACTATTGTCTCTACTTTTTAAAGAATCTTTCCATGCAACGTACCCATTTATTTGTCTAAAATAAGCTTCTTGATTAACATTTGAAAACTCCGTGTCTGCAGATGGTGCACCTACAACAAGTAATTGCGAGTGATATATATCTCCAAGATAAATATTTTGTCCCTTAGGTCCAATTCTTTTTTCAGTAAGATTACAATCTCCATCGTAGTCAAAATAATCAGTTCCTCTAACAAAGTTAATTAAACCTTTTAAATCATCATCTGTTCCATCTAAAACTCCAGCAGAATTTGCACATCTTCTAAGCAAACTTGAACCACCAGGAGTATCTGTTTTTCTATGATAATCTTGTATACTGTTCTCATATAAAGACATTACGTTTCCAATTTCTGTTGCGTATGTATCCCTAAAGTTATTGTAGTCAGATGTATAATCGGTACCTGGAATTACACTCCAAATTTTTCTAGATCCTGGCAGAGGAACCTCTTCCGCTGCTGACCAGTTATCAACATGTTTTTCATCTATACTTCCATCTGGATTTATTTTTGTTCTAGTTAGTGTTCCTATCCATTCTTTATTCTGTTGGTAATCAAATTGAGCTTGATATAAAGATCCACCTCTTTCGATTGTTGCTGTAATTGCGGGTGCAGTAAATGAAAGTTTTTCAGCAATAATTTCTCCAATTTTAGCCTTGAGCTGAGCTGTTAATGATGCACCAGTTGTTGCTACAATTGATTTACCCGTACCTCCTGCTTTTGCAACATCTTCAAAATATCTATACCCTCTTGAACTTATTCCTGTACCAAATGCAATTGAAAAAGTTTTGATTTGATCATTATTGTAAAGATCTTTTACAATTTTTAATCCTCTATTATGAGTATGTGAAAACCAATCTCCATCACCAATCAGAATCACATAAGATTTTTGACAATCAAACTTTTTATTTATTGGTGAATAAGTGGTATTTTTATAATACTTTGATGCAATTCTCATCGCAGAATCTAAGTGTGTACCTCCACCTGGATTAACTGTCCTTATCATTTTTGCTATTTGTGCAGCTCCACCCTTATAAATAGGGACTTTTAAACAATTATAATAATTGCATGGTGTAGAGTAACCTTGACCAGTTTTGTGATCTCCGTGCCATCTGTTAAATCCAGATGCCCCTGACGACCAGTAAGCAAATCCAAAATCAACACCAGAGGTTAATGATGAGTCTTTAACTATGGCTTCAATAGCTTCATAAGCAGCTTGCATTCTTGTTTTTGGACGACCACCTATATTTTTTATCCAGCCTCCATTACTATCAAGAACGATAATTTGACCATTATTTAAATTTGCACCTAAAAGTCTGTTATTACTTTCATCCCAACCTAGACCCCAAGGGTAATAAAAATATAAATTACTTGCATTTGACTCAGCTCTACTTCTTCTCCCTTTTGTCCAATTTATAGTTGCTCCGTTACCAGATGAATTTACTGTGATTTTTCTTACTCTGCTATTACTCCATGATAAAGTAAATAAAACGTTTGAATTATTTGGGTCTCTTTCAAGTCCAACATAAGAACCTTCTGGATAATAGATACTTCCACTTGTACTATTTTGCGGACATGCTGAACCACCTGTATTTAACTTAGATCTATATATTCTACTGTTTCTAGTATAATAAATATAGTCTCCCGTTATTTTGGTTCCATAACTTCTTCTTAAATTATATGGCACACTACAATTGTATGTTTGATTAGTGTTCAGGTTTATTGTTTTAAAGCCATTACTATGACCAACGTAAAGCATACCAGTGCTTGGATTAATAGTCATATTGTAAGTGTAACCACCTAAATAATATTTTTGCATACATCTACCATCGCTTGTTCTAATTGAGACTACTGATCTTTCATAGAACGCAGTGGTGTAGTAATTACCATTATAAGTCTCACCACTATAAGAGTAAGATGTTCTACAATTGCTATTACCTTCATATTTAGCGACTCCCTTTCCAGAAACTCCATTATTTCCAAATCCACTATCTGTTGAAGCTGTATCGTATAAAAACTTTTTAACTCCATCTCTGTTATATTGAGAAACTAGTATGTTACCACTGGCATCGGCATCGGCATCATAAGGATATCTCATACTTGCAGTTCCTCCGCTCATTCGCCAACCCATACTCCCAGATTTATCAAGCAAGATTAATACGTTTGCTGGAACATCACCAATACCAGTTCCTGGAGGTATAGATTTAGCAAATAAATTTTCAGTAGTTAAGAATACAAATAAAAAACTAAATATTAATTTTTTTAATTTCATTGTGCGTTTTCTTTCTGCTCCAATTCTTTTTCAGCATAGAACTTTATTAATTTTTCATCTAGTTCAGGTGTTGATATGTAAAGCTGTTCGTCTTTAACGCCATCATCTCCAGTTAATCTTTGATAAACAATAAATAAATTTATTTTTTCAATTACTTCTACACCTTCATAGGCGTTAGGATTTTCTCCTGTATCAAATTTTTTGTAATTTTTTTTTACATAATTCATTAAGGTTAGTTTTTCTGTAACTAAATTTCGATCATCATTTAATGCAACAAAGTTTACAGCAATCAACTCATCATTTAAAAATCTATACTCAATTCCAACATCTTTTAATCTCTCGTTTGGACAAATATCATCTGCTAAGACAGGATAAATATCTAATTCAGGATATTCCATTGGAAATGGTCTTGCAGCAATTTCTCTTTTTTCAAAAACCTCTTTTTTTTCCCCAAATTCAGCTATTAGATTACAGGCTGACTGAGCACTACTAATGAAAAAAACAATAATGAGAAATGATTTAATTAATAACTTCATAAAATTATTATATTTATACATTATTAAATTTTTAATATTGTATAAATAATTTGCCATATTTATTTGGGTAAAACAATTATACTTTCTAGTGCAACTACTAAATTTATATCGTCTTTTTCTTTCTTAATACCGCATCCATAAACTCTATATGCAATACCATCAGTACCAGTATTTCCTGCTTGTTTCTTTATACTTTTACCAGTGCCTTTAAATGGCGCAGCACCTATTTCTTCAATAAAATATTGGTAATAATATTTCATTAGTTTATCAATTTCTTTTCTTTGTTGTGTTCCTGATTTGGGTTTAAAGCTATCTCTTAAAATTATTCCAAAGTTCCAGCTTTCAGCTGCTACAACTTTAAATTTTGCCTTAGTAATCTGAAAGGAATTGAAACAAGTATCAGAGGTTTTTAAATAAATGTCACTACTAAGTGAGGAGTTATAGTTTTTTTGAGTAATATTGGTTGGAAAATTAATAGTATTAGAAGGAAGATTTCTTTTTTTCATATCTCTTGTATGAGATTTAACATTCCAAGGCCCCAATGCTTGGTTAAGTATATATTTTTCTCCTTCCAAAAGAGCAGTTTCTGCAACATAAAAAGTTTGTTGATATTCTTCGTTTCTATTATTACCCTGGTGATCTCCGGCAGATATTACGATCAAGGCACCACCCATCAATGACATCACCAACATCAAAACTAATGACAAGACTAAAGCAAAACCTTTTTCGTTATTACTCATTATCAAATTCCTCCCATATTTCTCGCATGCGCAGTAACAACAATAGTATCTCTAAAAAATTTATCATTTCTTAATTTTTTTCTAAAAGGATTATTTAATGTAGCCTTTGTTCTGTCTTTGTCTGACCTAAAAAATTTTTTTGTTGATCTAATTGATAATGCTATATCTATAGTTTTAATTTTATATAATTTATTTTTATTAACAGTGGGTGTCGGTGGTGGATCAATTAGTTTTCCTTCATCATCAATTGGAATAAAAACTAAATCTTCAATGTAATCTGCAACTAATTGTTTTTTATAAGTTGCATCATTACCGTCAGCTCCAGGATTTTTCCAATTTTTTTGTGTATCATCCCAAATTACTTTAGTTTTATAAACAGCAAATGCATTTATCGGTGGAAATTTATTTCCTGGGAGAGGAGGGGCAGTTTTATCAGGAAGTTTTGAAGCTTCACAATGATAAGTTACTTTATATCTTTCATATTCATATTTAGGTGTTCTATTTTCATCATAATTCATATCACCATAAACAATATCAATTTGATCACACGCCGTATTAAAGTTAGATGCTTTAGTTATTAATATTGGAATAAGTTCATCATTTGTTTTGACAGTATCATTATGATATTTAAAACCTGCATTTCTAATATCAGCCATAATCATACCAAGTACAACTTTTGCTTGGTTTGATATTTTTGCTTTATCAGTAACTTGTGAATAAGAATTATTTACAACGTTATACGAAGTTAACATCGCTCCCATCATAATCACAGAAATCACTATACCTAAAAGTATTTCTATTAATGTGACCCCAGATATTTTGCTTAATTTTTTCATTATCTAATTTGAAAATATAAAATACTTTTCTTTGGTTTTTTATTACCAGAATTATCAATTCTTCCTGTGCTTACATTGACTTCCATTCTACCAATCACTAATTGGTCATAAATTCCTGTGCCATTGTAGTCTTTATTATTATTATATGTGCAAACATTTCCTGATGCTGCATTATTACAAATATCGTAAACCTTAAGCTCTTTTTTATTTTCTGTTCCTTTACATTTTAGTCTTCTTTTTGAAAATCTATTTGTCCATTTATATTTTTTTGTATCTACTGTATTATTGAAACTTTGATTTGCTGAAGATCCTGAAACGCAGCTAGGAGCATTCCAAGAAGCTTTTCCACTTTTTTCTTGTCCAACCAAATAATCAACTAAAGAAACTTTATTTGTTGGAGAAGTTGCATTTTTTTCAGATATTAGGTCTTCAGCTACCATTGAAATTAGTAGATTTGACTTAGTTCTTTCGCCCGAAACATCAATTGAACGTATTGAATATTGAACCATTTGAAAAATTGCAATAAACCCAATAGCAATTATTGCTGTTGAAACAAGGGCTTCTAAAATAGTTATACCTCTCTCAAATTGTTTTTTACATTCTTGTCCAGTTACCATTATCACTCCACCTAAACTTATTAACGTTACCAAATCTGGTCCACTCAATCAAATATGCAGGTTTTTGTATATCATCTTTTTTTTTAGGTTTTGGGCACAGCGAGCCATTTTTATCTGTGCAAAGTATAATAAATTTATCTGTATAATTAGATGAATTTTCTAAATTATAATTACTTTGTCCATTAAAATCACCTGATGTTCCATAATATTTTTCTCTTAAGGAAAAACATATAGATGCTTTTTTGCTACTCTGTATGTTTGTCACCACAGAAAAAGTTTGCTCATCTATAATTTTATCAAACCAATTTGCATTACCCTCACACTTTGTGCTAAGACCTTTATTGACTCTATCTGAAAAATTTTTTCTGTCTATACCTCTGACAGTGACTTTAGTTGATTTTCCAAAACTTTCAAAAAGAATTTGTACAACTGAAAGACTTCCATTTTCTGTTCGTGTGTTGGCCATATTTATAGCATTAGCAATTTTTTCTGTTGTATTTCTTAACTCCCTATCTTTCTGCCATTTCATAAAATTAGGCATACCGACTGCTGAAACAATTGCAACTATTGCAATTACAACTAGCAGTTCGAGTAAAGTGAAACCTTTAATGTTCTGATCTTGCAGCACCTGGATCTATCTTTCCTGATTTTGCTAACTCTTCAAGAGATTTTTCCATTGTTATCATACCATCCCTAACAGCAGTTTGCATAATGCTAGGTATCTGGTGAATCTTCGCTTCTCTAATTAAGTTCTGTATTGGAGCTGTACATTTCATAATCTCAAATGCTCCAACTCTTCCTGCGCCATCTCTTGTTTTTAATAATCTTTGTGTAACTACCATTTTCAATGATGTGGAAATTTGAGCTCTAATTTGTTCTTGTTGTTCTGGAGGAAAAACATCAATAATTCTATTAATCGTACTTGGAGCACCACTAGTGTGTAAAGTTCCAAAAACTAGATGTCCAGTTTCAGCAGCAGTCAATGCAAGACTGATAGTTTCTAAATCTCTCATTTCTCCAACAAGAATTACATCTGGATCTTCTCTTAATGCTGCTTTTAATGCTGCAGCAAATGTCTCCGTTTGTTTTCCAACTTCTCTATGTGAAACAATACTCTTTATATCTTGATGAATAAATTCAACTGGATCTTCAACAGTAATTATATTTGCTGTTCTTGTTTTATTTATTTCATTAACTATAGCTGCAAGCGTCGTTGATTTACCTGATCCAGTTGGACCTGTAACTAAAACTAATCCTTTATGAAAATCCACAATATCATAAAGAGATTGTGGTAAATTAAATTGGTCCATATCTGGAATTTTACTTTCCACTCTTCTACAAACGCAAGCAGGTCCTTTAATCGTTTTATAAAAGTTTGCTCTAAATCTAAGTCCACTTAGAGAAACAGATGTATCTAGCTCATGTGTCTTTTCAAATTTTAATAGTTCAGACTCATTACAGTTCATTGACAACAAGTCTTTGATATCTTGAGCAGTGACCATGACCTCTTGAACTTTGATAATCTCACCAGTTTGTCTGTAGGCTAAAGGAGCTCCAGCCCGAATATGAAAGTCTGAAATTTTTTTGTTATTTTTTGCAAGTTCTTCAAGTTTTTCAAACATTAGTTATAGATACTACAAATTTAACTTATTTTTATTAATTTTTTTCTATAAAGCTCATTATGACCTAATGAGACTTTTTATTCTAGTAAAAGTTGCGTATAAAGATAAGATTAAATTAAAAAATTATGAAAAATCCTTTTGCTAATCTCTTTAAAAAAAAAAATAAGAATGAGGTAGCATCCACTCCAGCGCCAAAACCTGAAACAGGTAAAAAGAAGGAGGGTTTTTTTAGTAAACTTTTAAAAAACAGGCTAGGAAAATCTTCAATTAAGGGTGAAGAAATTTTAGGAGTAGAATTAACTTCTAAAGAGATAAGGCTTGCTCAAGTATCAAGCAATAAAGCAAATCAATGGGTTTTAGATAAATTTTATGTTCATCAATTTGAAGGCATTGAGGAAGGTGGAACAGTTTTAGAAAATCAGGATAAAATTGCAGATGAATTAAAATTAGCTTTATTAAAATCAAAAGTTAATACATCTAATGCAGCTATCGCAATTCCAGTTACTAGTGCAATTATTAGAGTAGTAACAGCACCTTTAATGAATGATGAAGAATTAAGTAAAGCAATTGATACAGACTCTCTTTGGGAAAATTTAGTTCAATTAACCGATAATTTAGCAGAATATTCGATATTTCATCAAGTCATCAACAAAGATGAAAAAGCAAATACAATGGATATTTTGTTTGTTGCTTCAAAACTTTCAGACATAAATAGCTATACGGCAATAATTAAAAAAGGTGGATTAAATGCTGTGATTATTGACGTAAAATGTTTTGCTTTAAAGTCAGCGGTAGACCAAATCAATCAAATAGCCGGTTCAATTGAAGACTCAAATTTAACTGCGGTCCTAGAATTTGGATTAGATGAAAATTATGTGATGATACTTTATGATAACAATCCAATTATTACAGATATTTTTATTAGAGCTCAGGATAGGAAAACATTATCTGAAAGCAATAATCAAGAAGAAATGGATGCTTTAGTCAGAAGATATATGACACAAGTTAAACAAGCTGTTCAAGATTTTGAAACAAAGTATGAAAAAAGAATTCGAAATTTAAAAGTTACATCTAATTTGCCAAATGTTGAAGATTATTTAGCAAGCTTTAGGAAAAATATGGTCAATACTGGATATAACCTTTTCAATCCATTTGATGGAATTAAAGTACCTGCTCAACTGGAGAATGAAACTAAATTTAGTAATCCGTCATACTTCTCTACAGTTATGGGTTTAGCTTTCAGGAAATTAGATGTATTCGGTTATTATAAGTTTGTAACAGCTGTAAAAAATATAAACTTACTTCCAAACCGAGAAAATATGATTGCTCAAAAAAAAGCAAAAGCTTTTTCAAACTTTGCGTTCAAGGGAATTGCAGGAATAGTTGTTGCAATTTATGTAGTCCTTTTTGGTTTTTCATTTTGGCAAATCACCGATTTAAATAAAAAAATAGCTGGTTATGATGAAGTAAAACAAACACATGAGCTTCGAAAATTAGAAAGAAGTAAATTTCTAAAAGAAAAAAATAAAATGGATAAAGCACTAGAATTAAGTCAATCAATTAAGTCAAATAAGACTGTGAGTTTTAGAGTATTAGCACAAATTGCATCCGCAGTTCCAAAAAGAGTAAAATTTAGCTCTATTGATTATAATGGATCAGATTTAATTGTTATAGAGGGTGTTGCGTTCAGTGATCAGGATATTTTAAAACTAATAAGCAATTTGAATAACAAAAAATTAATTTCACAAGCATCCTTAGCCAGCATGTCCCTACCAAATGACCAGCAAGGTTCACAAACAATGAAGGGCTTTAAAATAGCTTGTATATTGGAGAACGTATAATGGATTTAAAAAATATGACAATGGATGACTTGAAGCAAAAGCTATCAGGTATCGATAAAAAAACATTAATTAAATTTGGAATTGGGGTAGGAGCTGTAATTTTGTTTTTGATTGTTTATTACGTCATTCTAAATCCAATGGTTAAAGAAAGAAAAGCTACATATGAAGATAAAATGTTAAAGCAAAATGAAATTTCTCAATTTGAAGATAATATTATTTCATTAAAGAGAAATATTGAGAAAATGAAACCAGAATTTGAAACTAGTTCAACTTTATTTCATTCAAAAGCCGAAGTAGAAGGCTTATATCAGAGTTTAAGCAAACATGCTGCTGTGAATGGTTTAGTTATTTCAAAAATACAAAAGAAAAAACCTAAACCAGTATTAAAGCCGGGCACAGCTGAACAATCTGATGATAATTTAACTGTCGAAATGGTATCTTATTATAAAATTCCAGTTGATTATGAAATAAAGGGTAATTTTCTTGGATATA